>DJTQ01000153.1 GCA_002439285.1 Paenibacillaceae bacterium UBA6304 | reverse complement strand
AGCTTTATGAGCATGTAATTGCTTTAGCGATGGTCCGACTGCCATGACGATCTTCCTTTCGTTTCCGGGTTTAGCCGCCTATATAGGACATCCCGATTTTATTGCGATGCTTCGCGGTGTATTCCGTCCGCTCATCCGAATACCGGTCGGTTCGCCCCTCCCACACCTTTCTGATCGCATCCGTAATCTCTTCATTGGTTGCGCCGCTACGCAGCAGCGCCCGCAAATCAAAGCCTTCCGTTGCAAAAAGACAAGTGAACAGCTTTCCTTCCGAGGACAACCGGGCTCGTGTACAGCTGGAGCAGAACGATTCGGACACCGAGGTAATGAAGCCAAGCTTGGCCGTGCTGTCATCATACCGGAAGTATTTGGCTACTTCACCGTAGTATGCCTGCTCCACCGGCTTCAGCTCATAGTTCTCACCCAGCATTTGCATCATTTCTTTTTTCGTGACAACCTTGTTATAGCTCCACCCGTTGTCATTACCCACGTCCATAAATTCGATCAGACGTAACGTAATATTCCGGTTCTTAAAATATTCGGCCATCGGAACGATCTCTTGATCATTCATCCCTTTTTGCACAACCATATTCACTTTCACTTCAAATCCGAGCTGATTCACATAATCGATATTTTCAAGGATACTCGCCGGCTCGATCCCTCTTCCGTTCATCGTTCCGAACAGCTTAGGGTCAAGTGCATCAAGGCTAATATTCAGCCGTCTTAAACCCGCATCGAACAGTTCTTTTCCGTACTTATGCAGAAGTAAGCCGTTCGTCGTCAATGCCAAGTCTTCAACTCCGTCAATCGAAGCGATCTTCATGACCAGCTCTCGCAGATCACTACGCAACAACGGCTCTCCGCCCGTTAACCTAATTTTCTTCACACCCAAGGAGACGAATATCTCGACCATACGGCTGATCTCCTCGTAGGATAAAAGCTGATTTTTGGGCAAAAATGCGTAATCATCCCCGAAAATCTCCTTCGGCATACAATAGGTACACCGGAAGTTGCAACGGTCCGTTACCGAGATCCGCAGATCGCGCAATGGTCTTTGAAGTTGGTCATGTAACTTGGTGTTCGACGTCATCATGATATATGTTCCTTTCGCTTGCGTGGTCCCTACCCCTATCCGTTCTATATAAGATAAATTAAAGAATATGATGCAAGCAAGGGAGCGCCTTTGTTTCTGGATTTCTACCTCATTAGTTCTTATATTATCAAGAAATCCAGAAACAACAGTGATCGTAAGAACATTTTGCGCATTTGCCCCTGACATATATTTCGATAATTCATCTTATATAAACTGACTTATCTAATATATTAACCACTTCTTCTCTGATTGTTCGGTATTTCCGAAAATGCCCCTACATAACGGACATCTTCACCGGTCTCATCTTTTACCGCGCTAATGTTCAGCCATTGCAGATAAAGCTCTCCATTTTTGCGTTTGTTCCAAATTTCGCCCTGCCACATGCCATTTTCTTTGATGCTCTTCCACATAGTCTTATAAAAATCGCCCGGTTGCTTATCCGCTCTCAAGATACTAGGCTTCTGCCCGATCGCTTCCTCTTCCGTAAATCCGGTCAATGCGGTGAAGGCTGGGTTAATTGTCATAATCGTTCCCTTTTGGTCGGTAACCAGAATCCCTTGTCCGGTACAGTTGAACACTTCTGCGGAAATACTCAGTTTGTTCTGATAGACCATCCAGATAACCAGAATCAAGCTGGCCAGCGCTACTTGGGATAGAAGCATAAATCCGATCGAATATTGACCTGTAATGGAGTGAATCAGCGACAGCATGAGCGGAGGAAAGAATCCGCCAAGACCACCCATCATCGAGACAATCCCGTTGACAATCCCGGCCTGTTTATTAAAGTATTGCGGCACCAGTTTAAAAATGACGCCATTCCCGATACCGGCACTGACGGCAATCGCCAGACATCCGACCGTGTACAGCGCGATAGTCGGTGAAAATGCTAATACGATTGCTGCGACGGTGAACAAGGAGAACACGCCAACCAGCAAGAACAAAGAATTGAAGCGGTCGGCAAGCCATCCGCCTACAGGACGTAAGAATGTAGCTAACGCGATAAATCCGGCGGTTCTAATACCTGCATCTACTTTGGTGAGTTCAAAATTGGTGACGAGGAAGTTAGGCAAGTATACCGTAAACGCCACGAACGAACCAAATGTAATAAAATACAGCAACGAGAAAAGCCACAACTTCTCATTTTTATAAACGCCCTTGATCTGTTCGATCATCGAGGTTTTTACTTTCGGCTCTTTCCGGTCTCCCCACAAGAAGTTTAATGCGGCAAACACGAGCAGCAGAACCAGATAAAATTTAATCGTGGTCTCCCAACCGAAGTGATTTGCAATTAGGGGAGCGGAGAAAGTTGTTACCGCAGTCCCTATATTTCCCAAACCATAAATCCCGTTAACCAAACCATGACGTTCCTTCGGGAAATACTTCGGCAAAGAAGTAACACCTACTGAGAAGATCGCTCCGCCGATCCCTAAGAACAATCCCCCGATAATCAAATCGACTGATGTATTGGCTTCACTAATATAATATACAGGAAACAATAGCAGAATAAAGCTGATTAAAAAGACTAGACGAGCGCCGATGATGTTCGCGAGATAACCGAGCGGAATCCGGAGCACAGAGCCCAATACCACCGGGATCGCCGTGATGATGGCCGTTTGGCTGGCGGGGATATGAATATCCTCGCTCATGAAAGGCAGCAATGATGAAATGATAACCCATACTGCAAATCCTGCGATCAGATTCAAGGTTTGTAACGGTAACTGCATTTTTTTAATCAAGTGACATCACCTTTTCCATTGTTTATGAATGACACAATTATAGATTCCCCACCCGTATTGTATCGCAGACAATTCCCTTACCCGCATAGGGAACTCCCCTAATCGGATTCCTGAACTCCCTATGGTCACAAAAAAGCCCCAAATCATCCATGATGATCTGAGGCTTTTTAAATCGCTATACTAACAATTACACGATTAAAGTGTGCAGTTCATTAAACAGCTGTTCCTGCTCCTCTTTCTTCACAACCCGTGCAGTCATGGGGAACAAGACCGATTCTTCCTTCACGAAATGTACGGTTAGAATTTCGAAGGCTTCCCCGGCATCCCGGGAAATTTGCTTCATCTGTCCCCGCGAAAATTCACCGTCGGAATGATGAAGAAAGTGATCGATGTAGGCGACAATTTCTTCGTGTTCGTTCTCAATCGACATAATCGGGCCTTGCTCGTAACCGATATGGCGTCCTAAGAGAGGAAAGAAATAAGTCTCTTCCTTCAAAGTGTGCTGTGCCAACGGGACTTTAAATTCGGTCAGAAGCTGGCGCAGCCTTGCAAATTCCGGCCCGATCTGCTCCTTGGTATACCGGTCATTCTGGATGTTCAGCACGATCGAATGCCATTCATTCATTAAATGTGACAAATAGTGATGCTCATTTTCAAGAATGCGCATGGCTGGGACTGTATTGATAAGGTTATCTTTTTCCATGTTCGCTGGATACCTCTTCCGCTAGAAATCAAGCAGCTTTTTTTTGAGTGCATATTCTACAAGCTCGGGTCTCGTCTTCAAGTTCAATTTGTCCATCAGTTTTGCTTTATGCGCCTCTACGGTCTTCACCGAGATGTGTAGCATCTCCGCGATTTCCTTGTTCCCGTAGCCTTTGGCAACCAGCGGCAGAATCTCAATTTCGCGTGTTGAGAGAAGCTGATAGGGATTACTCTCATCCACCCGCTGATCCTTGTTAATGAATTCCCGGACGAGCGAGGTGGCGATTTGAGGATGAATATAAATTCCGCCTTGATGGACCATCCGGATGGCGGAAACCAGTTGTTCGTCCGGTGAATTCTTCAAGACGTAACCACGGGCTCCACTTTTAAGCACATGAAACAAATACTCTTCATCATCATACATCGTGAGGATCAATATTTTTGTATCCGGGAAGTCCTCGTTAATTTTGGCGGTTGCAATGAGTCCACTTTCTCCGGGAGGCATGCTTAGATCCATCAGAAGGATATCCGGCCTATGCTTTGAAACCATCTTATAAGCCTCTATTCCGTCCGCTGCAGTAGCTACTACTTCCATGTCGTCTTGAAAGTTAATAATCATGGCAAAGCCGCTTCTCACTACCGCATGATCATCTGCGATCACGATTTTCACTTGTTGTCCTCCCCACCAATTGGATTCATTCAGACGCTTTTAATTTACGATTTGAGGACGCCGGCCCGGTCGGAATTTGCAAATGCACGGTCGTGCCCTTGCCGATTTCAGAGGTAATCGTAAGCTCCCCGTTCACCAGTTCAGCACGCTCTTTCATTCCGTATAAACCTAGCCCCGTCCCTTTGGGGTCCCGCAAATTGACATTAAAACCTTCTCCTTGGTCAATTACGACCATCTCCAAATTGCCATCCGTTTCAAATAACCGCACCGAGATTTCATCGACGTCCGCATATTTCAATGCATTTAATAAAGATTCCTGACAAACCCGGTAAACGACGGTTTCGATCTCACTGTTAAACCGGACTCCGTTTAGCTCCGCCGTAAAGTGGACGATGACTCCGTAATTTTTCTGGACCCATTTAAAATGGGAACGGAATGCCGCTTCCAGACCCAGATCATCCAATGATGCCGGGCGAAGCTCCACGGACAGATTGCGGATTTGATCGAGCAGGCGCGTTAATGAGGCTTCGGTTTGTTGAATCTTCTGAAGCGCATCCTCCTGGACATTTAAATACTTAAGTACACGCAGATCCACAAGCGAACTAAGAATCTCCTGGGCAACACTGTCATGTAATTCACGGGAAATGCGTTTTCGCTCGTCTTCTTGCGCTTTAATGATGCTTTTCATCATCGTATTCCGATTAAGGCTCTCCTGGGTCTGTAATTGATTCGTCAAATCACGGAGCATAAGCACGCGAATGCCCGATTCCACTTCAATCTCTTGAAAGTTGGCGGAATACGGAATGACTCCCCGATCCTTCGTCTCCAGGAATACCTGGAAAGAAGAAAAATCTTTTGACGAACTGGACAGGTAGCAATTCAGACAAGACATCAGCTCATCATCACTAGTATAGCCCCGGCAAGTAAAACAAAAAGAGTTGGACTCGCCGGAGCCGATTTGTGCCAATATGCCAGGTTCGATGATGTTTGATGCCGCCTCGTTCATGGCAATAACTGCATTGTCTTGATCAAAAAATAGAATCGCATCCGAACTCTTCTCGTACATGTTCAACAATAACTCGGTTGTAACCTTGGCAGATGGCTGGATCATCGGAATGTCGACTCCTTTACCCGAAAATCTCCGAATTGTCCCTTTAGTGAATCGTACAAATGCCGGAAATTCTCGCTTGTGACGGTCTTGCCTTCCCGGAATCCGGCTAACAGTACGCCTTCGACCCGGTCCAGTTGATATAAAGGAATGGCCCCAAGACTATTCAAACGTTCCGAGATGATGATGGGATAATCGTTGAACAGATCTTGAGGACTCAACTCCTCCTTCACATTGGAAACAAGCATAGGTTTGCCCGTTTTAAAGACAATACCTGCAATTCCTCTGCCCGACTGAAGCACGATCCGTTTATAACGGTTGTTCAAGTTGCCGGATGCAAACTGCCACGTGAGAACAAACCCGTCGTTAGCGGATTGAGCAAAGGCGAGTGAAACAAAGTCATAGCCTAATTGTTCTCTTATTTGATCTATTTTTGACTGGTATGGTATGGAAGATGGAATCATTTAAATGTCACCCTAACTTAAACTCCTTAATGCCGTGCTGATTGTCCGCGATTCTTCCTATAAAGAATATAGCTTCTCCGGGCATAATTCAAGGGGACACTCCATACATGAACCAAGCGCGTAAACGGCCAGAAGGCAAAAATGAGAAATCCTGTAATAATGTGAATTTTGAAACTAAGCGGAACAGCGGTCATTAAAGCGGCTTCCGGCTTGAACAGGAACAGATTTCTGAACCAGATGGAAATGGTCTCACGATAATCAAATTCCGGTTGCACGGCATTTGTAACAAAGGTGGAATACACACCCATAAATACAATGAACAACAATAACGCATTCACAATCAGGTCGGATGTCGAGCTTAATCTACGGATGGTCCGCTTCGTAATCCGACGCGAAGTCAGGATCAGCATTCCTGCAAACGTGATGACTCCGAACAGACCCCCACCGTACACCGCACCGAGGTGGTACAAATGCTCGTTGACCCCGATCGCGTTCATCCACTCTTTCGGAATTCCTAGACCGGCGACATGACCCATGGCAACGGGAATAATCCCGATATGGAACAGCAGGCTACCGATCATCAGTTGCTTCTTCTCAATAAATTCGCTGGACTTGGCGGTCCAGTTAAATTGATCGTAACGGTATCTGAAGATATGACCCACGATAAATACGGCAACACATAAATAAGGGAAAATAACCCAGATGAATTGATCAATCATGCATCTCTACCTCCTTCCGGAGACATAATTTGAACGTTTCTCTCAATGCTTTTACTAGATAAAAATACGGACTCT
>DJTQ01000215.1 GCA_002439285.1 Paenibacillaceae bacterium UBA6304 | reverse complement strand
CTGCTCTTCTTATTCTCCTCGAAAATTCAGGGGTTTATGAAAGGGATCCAGTAAAAATAGTGACCGGATTACTGCGCCCGCAGTAAACCACAATACAGAGCGGCGATCCTCCATTAACCGGAGGATCGCCGCTCTGTGCTTTATGGACAAATTCATGATTACTTGACTGCTGAATGGTATCGACCTATTGATTAAAACATCCAACTCACAAAACTTAATACTTTTTGCTACCGGGGGAAAAGCTAAAGACCTATGTCACGGTTCAAGTATCCTATCTTCAAAAAAGCCCCGAGCCCGCGCTCTTTAAGAAAAGTATTGTGATGAATACTCTATGATATTTTATTTCAATCCATACTTTAAGTATTGATATTTTATATCATTAGCACTATTATAATAATACACGAACCTATTACATCAAGGGAGTTTTGAAATATGTTAGAGAACCTGAATACCGAGAGAAGAAATCAACGTACGATGCAATTGGATCAAATGAGCATTACAGAGTTGCTTACCGTGATGAATGAAGAGGATGCCAAAGTTGCCCAGGCGGTCAAGGAACAAATTCCCCATATTTCGCGAGCGGTTACATCCATTACGGAGTCACTGCGCCAAGGAGGACGTCTGATTTATATGGGAGCCGGTACGAGTGGGCGGATTGGACTGCTTGATGCTGTTGAATGTCCCCCAACCTTTGGAACTTCTCCGGAGATGGTGGTAGGCCTCATTGCTGGCGGGAGCAATGCCTTTATCAAAGCGGTGGAGGGCGCAGAGGATCGGGAAGAACTGGGGGTTACGGATTTACAGAGCATAAATCTTACGGCAAAAGATGCTGTTGTTGGAATTGCAGCCAGTGGAAGAACACCCTATGTGATCGGTGGGCTTGCCTATGCAAAAAGTCTGGGCGCTGTAACGATCAGCATTAGCTGCAACAAGGATGCGGATATCAGCCGAAATGCGGACATTGCTATTGAAATTGACAATGGACCTGAAGTACTCACCGGATCAACCCGCTTGAAAGCGGGCACATCACAAAAGCTAGTGTGCAATATGCTGTCCACAGCGTCTATGATCGGGCTCGGCAAGGTCTATGGAAATTTAATGGTTGATGTCCAGCTCTCTAACGAGAAATTGGTAGAACGCGCCAAGCGGATCATCATGGAAGCGACTTCGTGCGATCTTTCGACTGCAGAGAAAACCCTGGAACTGGCGGATCGCAAGCCCAAGGTGGCAATTCTGATGATACTGACAGGCTGTACGTATGAAGAAGCGCTGCAGAAATTGGAGCAAACTCAAGGTTTTATCAGACCTGCGGTAGATACATTGCAATTCACATCCGAAATTTGAACGGAGGCTAGGAAGATGAACAAGCATGAAGCAATGGCACAGCAGATCCTCAATTCCATTGGCGGGAGCGGAAATGTTGGGGAATTCACGAATTGTATGACCCGGTTGCGCATTTCGATTAACGACCACAGCCGGATTGATGAAGCGGGCTTGAAGAAGGTGGAAGGAGTACTCGGGGTAGTAGATGATGAGACCTATCAAGTCATCCTCGGACCGGGTGTCGTTAACAAGGTGGCCGAAGAATTCGGAAAGCTGATCCAAACAGGATCAGTGAATGATTCGGTTCAGGAGACGAAGGTCCAGGAAAGTACGGATATCAAGTCTGAATTGAAAAAGAAAAATAATACTCCTTTTAAAAACTTTTTGCGTAAAATCGGTAATATCTTTATCCCGCTGATTCCGGCCCTTGTCGGTGCAGGGATTATTAACGGGATCGCCGGACTGATAAACAATCTGATTACGTCAGGGAATGCTGCTGATTGGCTGGTCACCTTGCAACCGATCTTAGGGGTTATCGGTTCCGCCTTCTTCGGATATCTAACGATATTTGCCGGTATTAATGCAGCCAAGGAATTTGGAGGAACACCATCGCTCGGTGGGGCGGTCGCCGCTATCATTGTTGCTCCGGCGGTTGCTAATATTACGTATATCTATCCTTTCTTCGGCGAGATTAAACTGAACGCGGGACAGGGCGGGATTATTGGCGCGATTCTGGCGGCAGGACTGTTATCGGTTCTGGAGAGATTCCTTCATAAACGGGTTCCGACGGCTATCGATATTATTGTTACACCGACACTCTCACTCCTTGTAGTTGGTCTATTAACGGTATTTTTCCTGATGCCTGTAAGCGGTATTATATCTCAAGGTATCGGTGACGCTACAACCTGGTTGTTGGCACATGGTGGCCCATTAGCGGGCTTCGTTCTCGCTTCGTTATTCCTTCCGCTCGTTATGTTCGGGCTGCATCAGGCGCTCATTCCTATTCACGCGGAATTAATCACCCAGGTTGGATACACAGCACTGCTTCCGATTCTGGCCATGGCTGGAGCAGGCCAGGTTGGTTCTGCTATTGCCATCTACCTTAAGCTGAATCATAATTCAAGAATTCGCAATATGATTAAGGGAGCACTACCGGTTGGTTTTCTCGGGATCGGTGAGCCGCTGATTTACGGAGTAAGCTTGCCCCTTGGACGACCGTTTATCACGGCCTGCCTTGGCGGTGGTTTCGGTGGAGCTTTACTGGGCTTGTTCGCTATGACGGAGCGGTTTGTCGGTACTGTTGCGATTGGCCCATCGGGTCTAGTCCTGATCCCTCTTCTTAAAGGTGAAATGGGATATGGTGCTACCGTACTGGTCTACTTGTTGGGGTTAATCATTTCATATGCCGCTGGGTTCCTATTAACCTACTTCTTCGGTTTTACAAAACAGATGCTTGTGGAGCATAATAAAGATTAGAAACTGCTGGGGATTAGGTGTTTCCTGAATGAGACCGCCTAATCCCATCTGTCAGAACGGGCGGGGATCTACCGCCCGTTTTTGCATTCAGAAGGGGGATTGAAGTGACGGGAAGCATCTTGGTGCAAATGAAGAGTATGCTGGCACAGTTGCCGGAATCGGAGCGTAAGGCGGCCAGATATATTCTGGACGAGCCTGAGGAGGTCTCCAGGATAAGTATTCATACGCTTGCAGAAAAGGCGGAGACGAGTGCAGCTGCAATTACCCGGCTGTGCCGCTCGCTTGGATTAACAGGGTTCCCGGATTTAAAGGTCCGTCTCTCCGTCGATAATGCCAAACCGCAATTGCCGGGTTATTACGATATCGAGCGTGAAGAAACGGTGCCTAACGTCATACACAAAACGGTTTCAAACAGCCTTCAGGCGATTCAGGATACTATGCTGCATG
>DJTQ01000214.1 GCA_002439285.1 Paenibacillaceae bacterium UBA6304 | reverse complement strand
CATGAAGTCCCGGCGGGCGTACTTTGTTTAGTCCGCTATTTTTTCTCGGAAAGCCACATGGCGACGTTAGCGATTTCATCTTCCTTCAATTTATCTTTGAAGGAAGGCATCATGCCTCCGCCTTTCCCTTTAGTAATAATGCCATACAATTGCTCAGCTGACAGCTCGGATCCAATTTTCTGCAGATTCGGACCGGCTCCGCCTTGCAAATCAGTCCCGTGACAGCTAATACAATTGGCCTTGACCGTGGCTTCAGCTTGCTCTGCGCTTAATGTAACTTCAGGCATTTGCGGCTTCTCTTCTTGAGCCACCTGATCTTTGCCGGGCAATGTAAACATTAACACGGCTGCGAAGGCGCATGCCACGATGAGTATTCCGCTCATGATCCACTTCTGCATTTCAATCGTCCCTCCTATGTAAGCTACCCCTTCCATTATAGCGGAACATGCCTGGCGATCATAGCATTTGTGTCAAAAAAGTAACGAATTATTTGTATTATACGGAAAATGCAGTGAAATCATGTGTGATTAATCATAGACATCTGAATAATGAGGGCGATTTTTACGTCTCTGAGGAATCTCCACGAAACACCATGCAGTAATAAGGCTTGGAAATGCCGCCAGGGGTCATCTTCTCGTACAAATCGGTAATGACGAAGCCGGACTTCTGATAAGCCCGAATTGCTCGTGTGTTCCAGGTGAGCACTTCCAGATCGATCACATCCTGAGGCTTTCTGCGCTTCGCCTCCTCGACGATGGTCAGCACAAACGTTTTACCCAACCCTTGGCCGCATAAATCAGGTCTCATGCCAATGCCTAAGCGTGTAACGCCTTCCATAGGGAAGTACTGGGCGAATCCGGCAAGCTCATTCTGAAGATTCAGCAAAGATACGTACTGCTGAGCCCTTAAAGTTGGATTCCCGAACTCTACATCGAGCGCTTTCATCTGTTCCCAGGGAAGCCAGCTATAAATATCGTAGGGAGAATCGTAACGCCAAGTACTGATATCCGCGCCATGGCTTTCTTCCATGGGTACGATTCGAAATGGTGCGATTGATTTTTCCATTTTTGCGCCTCCTTAAACGATAGGAATGCCTATGCGGCCACCCATATGGCTGTAGTTCTTTTTAACCTCACTCTAACGGGATTTTAGCGGGTTGTAAAGACTTTGGAGCGGAAGAAGAGCCAGAAACCTTAGATGGGTAAAAAAAGTCGTAAGAAATAAAAAATTCCTGTTTAGCCTTTTGTGTATGGGGTAAATTTTGGATATAGGGAAGATAGGATATATAAGATATGGTGGAGTGTGGAGAACGAGAACGGAAAAAAATTTTGAGAATGAGTAAGGTATAAGAAACCTTTTGATCCGGTCCTTCGTTATATGAGTAGATGAAGGAAAGAAAAAGACCGCTTTCGATTCCGGAAGAATCGGGTGCGGTCAGGCAAGACGATGAGGTGAGGGCCTCATAAGTGTCCGGGGTGATCAGACTTCTTTGGCAAAGCTGGAATAACTGTCTGCGCTCAAAATTCTTTTTGCCCCGACATAACGTGTTTTATAGTAGCTGTTGCTTAATTTGTCTGTTCTGATTCCTTTAGATGAAGAGGCATGAGCGAACTTTCCGTCGCCCAGATACACACCAACGTGAGAGACTTTACCTTTGCCCAGGGTGTTGAAAAACACGAGGTCTCCGGCTTTCAATTGGCTCTTGGCTATTGGGGTACCTTGTTTGTACTGAGCTGAAGAGACGCGGGCAAGATCGACGCCCATTTTCTTGAACACATATCTTGTAAACCCGGAACAGTCAAAGCCGTTGGTTGTGACGCCTCCGTATTTATAAGGTGTTCCGTACACAGAATTAACGACGCTGGTTAGCTTGCTATCCGCAAAGGCGCTTCCTGTCCCCATGGTGAACAAAATAGCTAAACTCGTTGCTGCTGCTGCGATTGTCTTTCTCATGATGTTAAAACTCCTTCCAAGGCCTGCGAGGTTAGCTTAAGGATTCGGTTGAAGGTTCCCTATGATTCCTATGTAATGAAATCAATTCACCCAAAGTGGTTCCCCCGTTTCCCGAGTGCCGGGAATTCGGCTGATCTTTGTTGTATGCACCCAAAAGATTACGACATATACGGCAGAGATTACAAAGTTGTTACCATTTACTCTGATCATTTTACCAAAGGGTAGGGTGGCTTGCAAGTTTGTTTTGTTAGATTTGAATAAATAAGTTAATTTGTCCTGCATATCCCGAATTGGACCGGGAAATGGTTCCTAGGTCGCTGGTTCAAGAAAAAGAAAAAAACCCGCAGATCTGATTCCATAAAGAATCTCCGCGGGCTTCATCGTAATTATTCTACTTCGTCGTGATCTTTAACATCACTTGTGACTTCTTCATACTTGTCACTACTCAATATGCGCTTCGCGCCAACATAACGCTCAACATAATATTTATCGCTCATCTTGCTAATAACTACTCCCTTGGAAGAGGAAGCATGAGCAAATTTACCGTCGCCGACATAAATGCCGACATGAGATACACCTTTGCCGGAAGTGTTGTAGAACACAAGATCGCCAGCGATCAGGTCACTCTTCTCAACGGCGGTTCCCATTTTGTACTGGGAGCCTGATTGGTGCGGCAATTTAATGCCGATCTTCGAAAAGACATACATAGTGAATCCGGAACAGTCAAAGCCGGAGGTAGTAGTTCCGCCGGATACATATTCGGTTCCCAGAGCTTTATCGATAGTGCTGTCCAATTTGGAATCTGCGAAAGCGCTACCAGCTCCAGCGGAGAAAAGAATTGCAAGACTTACGGCTACTGCAGTTAACTGTTTCTTCAAGAAAATGCTCCTTCCAATGCCTACGAGGTTAGCTTAAGGATTCGGTTGAAGGTCCCCTATGATCCCTCTCTTGCGAGATCAATTCACCCAAAGTGGTTCCCCCGTTCCCCGCAAAGGGAATTCGGCTGTAATTAACAACTGACTACTTACTTATTCGACACCCTGCAGAGAACTCCTGCTAGTAGTGGCAAAATTAATGACAAAACTGTTACTGAAATTGTGCTGTTGTTATTGTAACAAAGGCCAGTATATTTTGGCAATGGTTATTTAGCGAGTTTCAGAGGGAAAAACACAGGAAAAGGCCCCCGGATAAGCGCGGAGGCCTTATGGCATAAGGAATGATAAAAAATGAAAAAAATTTAACCTTTTTGTGATTTGGTATGCCAAAGTTGATATTGAGAGGTTAGCGTCCAAATTTGCAATAGACTGCGAATGAAAGGATAGGCTTGTTGCAGGATCAGGGCCACCAGTCCGGTCCAGATCCAGGAGGCCGTTCCAAACACAAGAAACAAGCCGGCGCCGGCGGCACCAAGGATCAGAGAGATGGCGATCCCCGACAAGAGATGCCTTATGCTTAGCGTCAGGGAACTCCATACACCGGCCTTAAACAAGTATCCAAACTGGGCAAACAACAGGATTTGTCGGACAAGCCATCCGTAAGCGGCCCATCCCAGCAAATATCCGGAGAGTGCCAGGAAGGGAACAAGTCTGTCACCTGACGCAACGAGATGAAGCAAATGCGTATATAATTTCGGTGCGATCCATATGCCGGGCAGGGCGAGCAGTGCAAGTTCCAAGAGGAAAAAGAGAGTCACGGGCTTCCAGAATTCCTTCATTCCCCGGAAGAGTGGGAACCCGGATGCCCGGGTCTCTGTAGGGACTAGCCCGTAAAGGATACCGGCTTGGAACAGCGGCGTGAGCAGCAGACGGAGGACAACCATTCCGATCAGCAGCCAGAAATATTGGTGAATTTCCGGATTATGCTTCAACTCGAATTGCCCTTCGATGAGATATAGAATCCGGTTCAGTTCATTCGGAGGCGAATCCGGGTACCTGGACAGCACGGCAGTCACCGCCGAACTGATCAGCCGGTACAGAAACAATCCCCAGAGCAACTGGTACAGGAACAGGATGATCACAGAGGGAAACTGGCTCCTGACAAGCCCCCATCCATTTCGTACATAGGTCATAACTTTCCCTCCTAAAAGTTTTGAGAGCGGTACATCTCGGCTTAACTTTGAACAAAACTGCTTCGGAAGCATAGGCTTGGTTTTGTGAGCGATAACCTAATACACCAGAGTTCCGAGTAGCGTTTCCAGCAGCTTGACGATGCTTAGGGAAGCGCGTGTGCTGACAGGTTCTTTGACTTCAGCTTTAATATAATTATTGATATGCTTGTTCTCCAGCACCAAGGAATACTCGGGGTCTAGCCGGGCCCATTCCAGAGGCTCTTTATATTGCAACTTCATTTGGATACGGTCGCCTTCGCCGTTCCAGACTTTGCGAATGGTATGACCATCCTTGAAGCTGAAGAGCAACGGGATTTTGGAGGCGGTTCCTCCCTTGCGGCTGATTTCTACTATAGATTCGTAAACCTTGTCTCCATCCTTCGTTATAGTAGGAGTTACGGTAATACGATCGACGGAGAAATCGGCCATTTTGCCGTCATATATATATTGATTAAAGTATGATTTCCAGCTCCGTCCTGTCGTCTGTTCAACGATTCGCTGAAAATCGGCTGTAGTCGGATGCTTGAACTTGTATTTTTGGGCATAGTTGTAGAGAATCCGCTTCATGGTCTTGGAACCGACCTGGCGTTCAATGTCCAGCAAGACCAGTTTGCCGCGGTAATAAGCATTTTTGGCATAGATGTCTCCGGATCCGTATTTCCAGGCTGGCTGTGTCAGAGTTGCCGGGGAAGAGATCAATGCAGCCTGAATCGGTAAATTCGGGGCGATGCCGAACTCCTGCTCCATTAATTTGTCTTCGGCGTAGGACGTGAACGCTTCGTCCAACCAGGCCTCTTCGAACTCATTGTTCGCAACCATTCCGTAGAAAAATTGGTGCCCGATTTCGTGGATGACTGTCCGTTCAAGTTCATCGTATCCCGGCGACTCGCTGCCCGCTCCAAAGGCGGTGACGAGCGTAGGGTATTCCATGCCCCCGGCGCCGTTTCCGTCCGCAGGAGGGACGACTACGGATAGAGTAGAGTACGGATACCGTCCGTACCATTTACTGAAATTCAAGAGAGCGACCTTGGCAGCATAAAAATAACGTTCCTTCAGGTCCTTATGCGCGGGATCCAGATAGAGTTTAATCCGGACGCCTGGCACTTCCGTGGATGAAAACGGCTCCTCGGCGTAAATGAAATCGGGGGAGGCGGACCAGGCAAAATCATGAACATCGTCGGCATAGTATTGAACCGTTTTGCGGCCGTCACTCAGGGCGGCAGGTTTGGTTTGAAATCCGGTTGCGGCCACGGTATAGGTCTCCGGGACATTAATGTTGACACTGTAGATGCCGAAATCCGAGTAGAACTCGGAATTGCCGTGATACTGGTGCAGGTTCCAGCCTTCCGCCGTTCGGCCGCGCGTTCCGGCAGGCTCATACACGCTGAGTTTTGGGAACCATTGACCTGCCATGACAAAATCGCCGGAAGTGCCCATACGGGCGAAAATCTTGGGCAGCTTGACGGTGAAGTTGATTTTTAGCGTGACGCTTTCTCCGCCGCGCACCGTAACCGGGAGGCGGACCTTCGCCAGTGTCTGGTCATGCGTATTTCCATCATCCGGTTGGACATATTGAAGCCGATGAAGCAAGGAGATCCCATCCGTCGTCCGGATTTCGGTTAATTCCACCGATCCCCAACCGTCTTTCGGCATGACGTCGCTGCGCAACTTACCGCCGGATTCCTTCATAAAGGTAGTGTCTGCAGACGCAAAAGCATTAGGATATAAATGCAGGTAAAGCTCATTGACGGCTTTTTTGCCGGGATGTGTCCAGGTCAACGTTTCCGTGCCTGTCAGTGTGTTGTCCTGTTCATTAAGCTTGACCTGAATATGATACTCTGTGATCCTGTCACTCAGTATCTCTGCCGTCGGTTGCTGAATACTTTCGGCCTGAGGCAGGACGGGTCCGCTTTTTTTGGCGATATCCTGGGGCTTGACCTTTTTGGGTGCGAAGGAAGTCTGATCTGAAGGGCCCGTGTTCAGGGTATACCAGATCGTGCCGGCGATGAGGCACAGGGCAAGAATGGAAATGCCGAAGAATAAAGTTCGTCGGGTCATACAATGGATACCTCCCGTTGACAAGCATCTACAGCATGTATATGTTTGCATTTGGGAGATTATTAGCTAAAATTAAATTAAACTGCTAAGGGCTAGGGCAGCCCTTTCGGCCGAAGCAAAATCGGCGGTTTAACTCCGCCTGGAATAGAACTTTATTGTATGAATAGGTAACAATGGGAGGGAATCATGGACAACAATAATTCGAATTCGCAGAAGACGGGTAAGAAGATATTTGCCTTGAACATTATCAGCAACGAAGAGAAGAGCAAGCACAAAGGCTTTGGGGCGGGGTCCATCGATCTGAACAGCATGTCTCCGGTTATAATCGACGGGGATGAGGCTTACATCGATATCGGTGCGATGCACGCCAAGAGCAAGGTAGAGAAGGGCATTAAGTTCTCCATGAACCGCGAAGACGTTCCGGCCGGTCGTCAAGTTTGGGTCGTTTGGGTGGCGGTGGACCGCTCCCCGGAAGGGCAATTTTACGGGGGCATGACCGCTTGCGAAATGTGGATCGATACCGAGGCGCGCAGAGGGTGGAAGATTCTTGCCGATCACGTCAACAAAATGGACTATGCCTTGAAACGCCGGTTTATTCTGGACGGTTTGTCGTCCGAGCAGAGAAGTACTCTCAAGAAGCTGCTGATTGAAACGAACCAAGAATGGTGGGACCGTTCTTCCGATGAACTGAAGATGGCATTAGAATCGGAATAGAAGATATGAGAACAGCGGCACACGCGCTTCAAGCGCATGTGCCGCTGTTTTTTTAAAAGATATGATTTATGGAGTTGTTGGTTTCTTGGACAGATCGTAAGTTTTTGTGACCGCCTCGGTGCTTAAACTAGGCAGTTGCCATTTGAATTTTAATTGATCGCCGGTACGTCCGGTAAACTTTAGTCCATCCCCAATGCCCAACTCATCGTTCTGGATCCGGTCGATGCTGGCTTTGTCCAGCATACTGAGATAGATGGACGTCGCTTCACCTGAGGTCCGGTCAACCAGCAGCAATGTTCCCGTGGAATACGGGCGAATGAGCAGGAAATCGGATTCCATGACTTCCAGACTGTACACGTCATCAGGGCCGCCGATTTCCTCCAGATCAATGCTCTCGGCAACCTTTCCGTCCGGCGTAACCAGTTCCGCGGTTTGGCCATCGTTTAGAATGATTTTGCCGTCGTAAGTAAGCACGTCCTTTTCCAAAGTGATATTCGAAAATCCGCCGTATGACATTCCTACCTGACGGACGACGGAACCGTTATGCAGAATAGCCCGGTATCGATCATCAAAAATATGCGGCTCCCCATAGCTGTTATAAACATTCGTCACATAAGTGGAGTCATCGATTTTATGGGCGTCCATCCACAGTAAATCGGGATATTCTATATTAATGGACCCGGACCGCGCAGGAAGCTGGCCGCTTACGCCCATATACAATACACCTTTTTCACGGTTTAGCCAAAACAGCTTGTCTCCGGCTTGAGCCATAACATACTTGGAAGAATAAACATAGGTGATCTCCTGTTTGCCGGACGGCTTGATGGAAATTCCAAACAGCTTCGCAAAAAGAGAAGCCGGCACATAAGTGTAGCCCTGTTTGATCAATACGGGAGCGCCGAGGGAGACAGTGACGTTGTTTTTACCCGTGGCGCTTGCGCTGCCCGCGTTTAACCTGGCATACTGGGTGACCCCGGTGAGTACCAATGCTTTGGTCGATTGATTATAAGCAACCTGAAGGTCGAAGAGTGCAGCAGCTTCTCTCAAGGGAACGTAAAGTTGTCCGGATTGCTTGAACGGCTTGTGTTCCAGATAACGAGTAACTTGTTGATTCACTGAATTGGCTGTGGTTGCGGCAGCGTCAGCAGGCTGCGGTGTCAGGCGGGGGATGCTTCCCGAGGCCATCGTGACCGTAAGGGCCAGAGCCACGGCTGCGGTCTTTGCGGTAATCGATTTCGGATTTTTCATTTTAAAAGCCTCCTTTACACCTATATGAACGCATCAGTGAGGGGAAAGTTGTGGTTTATGGATTAAAATGGAAAAATGGAAGGCGTGCGACAGAATGAGAGGTAGATTTTCGGGTTCCTCAATACCTGGGGGGAATGCGAGAGTGCGGGTGTTAAGCTAGCTGAGTTTATGAGTGTGAGAGAGTGGGGTAAGTAACTGATTCATGAGTAACCGTGTGTGGGAGAGTTAGAGTAATTAAGTATATACGGCACTTCTTTTGCATACCTAAATAAATGGATTTCCTCCAGCTAATTTGATGGCAAAAGCGATAAAGATAAAAATAACTGGAAAACCTCCAGTTATTTGAGCCGAAAGGCAGTATATCTGCACTTCAGGACAAAATTAACTGCAGGATTTCCAGTTAAATGAGCAAATTAGTGGCGCAGAGGAAAATTAACTGTAGGTTTTCCAGTTAACTCATCTGCTCGGTGCTGAGAAAATGCGTAGTAGGGCTATTAGTTAAACTTCCCCTACTTATCTTTACCCAGCAGGACCGTCAGTCCCAGCAGGGTTACGAGAATGGTCGCTCCCATGTCCGACATGACGGCGATCCAGAGCGTCAGCCAGCCGGGAATCGTCAGAAGCAGAGCAATCAGCTTCATGGTCAGCGAGATGCCGATATTCCAGCGGATGACACGGCTGGCTTGTCGTGCAACGGAAATCGCGCCCGGCAGCTTGCCGAGATGGTCCTGCATCAGGACGATGTCGGCGGTTTCCACCGCGCTGTCCGTTCCTTTGCCCATGGCGATGCCGAGGCTCGAAGCCGCGAGCGCGGGGGCATCGTTGATGCCGTCGCCGACCATCGCCACATTCCAGCGGGTGGAGAGCTCGCGTATCCGCGCGACCTTTTGCTCCGGCAGCAGGCCCGCGTACCAGTCGGTCACGCCGGCCTTGGCGGCGATGGCCCGGGCGGACTCGGCATGGTCCCCCGTCAGCATGACGGTGTGGGCGATGCCGCTGCGGTGCAACCGCGCGACGACGTCCGGACTTTCCGGGCGGAGTTCGTCGGCGAGGCCGAACAAGCCGAGCGCCCGGCGGCTATCCGCCGCGAGCACGACGGTGAGGCCGTCTTCCTTCAAGCGGGCCAGGTCCTCTGCGACCTGGCGGCGGACGTCCTCCGGCAGGTCGAGCAGCTCCAGCACTTCCTCGCTGCCGACCCAATATCGCGTGCCGCCGATCTCTCCGGACAGACCGACGCCGGGAAGCGTCGTCAGCCCGGCAGGCTGAGGCAGCTCGGCTCTGGTGAGTCCGCCGGCTTCAATCTGCCGTACGATCGCCTCGGCGAGGGGGTGCAGCGAGCCGGTTTCCATGCCACCGGCGATGAGGTGGAAGCGTTCCGGGTCGTACACGACTTCACGGATAACGGCGGGACGGCCCATCGTCAGGGTGCCGGTTTTATCAAAAGCGATGGCATTGATCTTCCCGAGCTGTTCCAAATGTATCCCGCCCTTGACTAGCACGCCGTTCCGGGCGCTGCGGGTCATACCGCTGACCAGCGCAATCGGCGACGAGAGCACTAGTGAGCAAGGGCAGCCGACGATCAGAATCGCGAGCCCCTCATAGAGCCATTTCATCCATGGCTGGCCAAGAAGCAGCGGAGGCACAAGGACGACAAGCGCGGCAATGATCATAATAGCCGGCGTATAATACTTGGCGAACTTATCAATGAACAGTTCTGTTGGTGTTTTGGTATCCTGGGCTTCCTGCACCAGATGCATAATTTTGGCGAGAGAGGAATCCTCATACTCGGTTTCGATCCTTATCTTCAACAGCCCTTCGGCATTGACACTCCCTCCGAAGACAGTAGCTCCTGGCTTCTTTGGCACCGGAATCGATTCTCCCGTAATCGCCGCTTCATCTACGGCGCTGTGGCCTTCCACGATGGTACCGTCTGAGGGGATTTTCTCGCCGGGGCGGACAAGCACGAGATCTCCGATCCGAAGCTGCGAGATCGGTACCGTCATTTCTTGTCCGTTCCGTACGAGGACGGCCTGTTTCGGGGCCGCATCCAGCAGCGCTTCCATCGATTTGCGAGCACGGCTCATGCCGTATCCTTCCAGCAGCTCGTTCAGACCGAACAGGATGGCCACAAGCGTCGCTTCCTTCCATTCACCGATCAGTGCAGCGCCGACCAGAGCAACGGTCATCAACGTATCCATATTAAATTTAAGGCGGAGCAAATTACGAAGCCCGCGCAGAAAAGTAGAGTACCCGCTCAATACTATAGAAGCAATGTACATTAAAATAATGGCGTTATCGGGTAGCCTTGTATCAGCAATAAAGGTTGCGGCAAAGAGTAGGGCGGAGATGGTGAGCAGCCATTGGCCGACCCGGCCTTCCCCTTCACCATGACTGTGTCCGTGGCTGTGTTCGTGGCTATCTCCATGCCCGTGTTCGTGTCCATGCTCGTTCCCAGTCCCATGCTCATGCATGTGTCCGTGCTCATTCTCATGCCCGTGCTCCGCGTGATGACTGCTTGCCGAGCCGTGTATGGTCTTCCCTACGGAGTTTCCTATACCCCTCCCTTTGACGGAGGTGCCAGCACGAGAGGGATTAACCAACGAGGCACCGTCTCCGCTTAAAATTCGCTGCACCCGTTGCAGATCCACTTCAGGCCGGACAAGTAGGCGGCTGCTGTTGAACAGCAAAGAGGCATCTTGTCCGTGATCCAGCTTCTGAATCTCCTCCTGCATCTCACGTGCACAATTGGCGCAGGACAGGCCTTGAACTTTATATTCGTTACGGGCATCTTGCATCCCGGCTGTGTTAGGGGCGGAGTCAGATTTATTCATGACCGTTTCTCTCCTTTTGATGCTCCAGCGTCATCGTAATGAGCGTTTCGATATGATGGTCTTTCAACGAATAGAATACATTCTTTCCTACTTTGCGGGACTTCGCAATTTCCATCAGTTTTAACTGGCGAAGATGATGGGAGGCGGTTGCGACCGAACTCCCCAGCACAGCGGCAATATCGCACACGCAGCATTCTTGTCCCCGGAGCAGCAGGTAGGCAATTCTCATGCGATTGGGGTCGGACAACGCCTTGAAGATTTGTACCATGCCCAAAATATCATCTTCTTGTAGACTTTCGCGCAGTTCATCCGTACGGGCGGAATCGCCGCAGCTATGTTCACATATATCTTCGTTCGTAACCCAATCTGTTCGCATAAGCCGCTTCCTTTCATTCCTCAACATTCAAATGTTCGTTTGATTGTTTGTTTATTTATTAGCATTATACGACTGTAGCTCAGCATATTCAAATGTTCACTTGAATGTTCGCGCGGTCCAAAATTTGTTATTGCTTTTATTCCCCGGTAATCTTAGCAATTCAGGGATACCGTCCGATAAAGAATCTATAAGTAGTCACGAAAAGTAAGTTTACACGCAATGTTTGTCGTCCTGTCGGTGTTGAAGTCATCATGATGTTAAAGGGGAGGCCGACTTGAATAGTCTAATCTACGTAATCATTACCCTAATTTTTTTAGTTGCCTTGTATGCGGTAATCGCAGTTTTTCAAAAATGTATCCGCCGGTATCGCAAGGCATTGGAAGAGGCGGGCCAACGAATCAGTCTGCTTGAAAATATGCTGCACAATATAGATGTAGGTACCTGGTCTTATGATGATCAGTGTAAAAAGGTTGTTTTTACGTCCAGAGCTTTTATGAAGATTACAGGGTATATGCCGGAAAACTTCAAAAGCAAAATGGATTGGGGAAAAATCGTTCATCCGGACGATGCGGGTCATTTCCAAGAGGTAGCGTCCGGCTTGCGGAAGGGCGAATCCAATACCAGCGAGTATCGGATCATCCATGCCGACGGGGAGATTCGTTGGGTGGAGGTCCGGATCATTCCCAGTGTGGATGAATTTGGTAATTTGGCCCGGTTGGACGGTATGGTGCTGGATATCACCGCCAAGAAGAAAGTAGAGAAGGAGCTCAAGCAGAGTGAGGACCGGTTCTCCAGGTTGATCGAGCTTGTTCCGCATCCGATGATCGTGCAAAGGGATGAGCGGTTTCTCTATGCTAATCCTGCCGGCCTTCATTTGATGGGCGCCAATTCGCTGGATGAGATTATCGGTCAGGAGATCTATCGGATCCTGCCTCCGCATGAATGGAGCAAAGCGAGAAACAGAATTCGTTCTATTGTACAGGATGAATTTGGAGAAGCTTTGGAATACCAAATCATCGGTCGAAACGGACAGCTGATTAATACAGAGGTTTCGGGTATTTATGATGCGCATATGGATGCGACAGTACACTATTTTTACGATATTACCGAACGCAAAAAAATTGAGGTTGCGCTGAAAGAAAGTATGGAAAGGTACCGCAGGCTCGTGGAGCTCTCTCCTGTAGCGATCGCATTATGCCACAATGGAATTATTGTCTATGTAAATCCTGCGGGCATGCAAATCCTTGGTGCCGAGCTTGCCAGCGTGGTCGGGACAACCCCTTGGGATTGGGTAACCGAAGAGGATGTGGAGAGTAGCAGAAACCTGTTTCAAAATTTGATTGAAGTGGGCTCTCAGCCGCCGCAAGAGATTACTCTGGTACGAAGTGATGGAGAAAAGGTCGAGGCGTTAGTAGTCGGTATATTCGATTCATCCAACTCTACCATTGAAATTGTCTTTGAGGATATTACCTTACGGAAGCAGGCGGAACGCGCGCTGCTGGCTAGTGAGGAATTGAACCGTCAACTGGTGGAGCTGTCCCCGATATCGATTCTGCTTCACCGGGACAATAAAATCACCTATGCCAACCCGGCGAGCATTAAGCTTTACGGTGCGAAGGATGAAAGCGAGATTGTCGGACTCACCTACTGGGACATATTGGGGATGGAAGCTTATGAGGAACTTGTGGCTGCTCATGGCCCACAGGCTATTTATGAGCTAGAGGGCAGGCCGATGTCTCAACATAAGGTGGCTTGTCTGAACGGCAATGTCATCGAAATTGAGGCAGTGAGTGCTGCGCTCCCGTATCTCGGGCAAAGAACAGCAATGACTTTGGCTTGGGATATCACATCGCGAAAAAGGGCTGAGACGGAGCGATGGAACGCTGAGCAACTGATCCGACAGAGCGAAGACCGGTATTTCCGGTTGCAAAGCAGCCTGGATCAATTTTCGTCCGATCTTTTCGGCGTAGTCAAAGTGGATGAATTAAACAGCCGGCTAGTGCGGGAAGTCCGGCAGGTACTTAGTACTGGTAAGGTTACTCTGCTCCGGGCGGATTGCAATGGACAGGTTGTCGTGACGCATGGCGAGAAAGATATTTCCAACCATGTGCTGCAGAGCATCCAGGAGCAAGGCGCAGACAGACTCCTTTTGTGCAGACTGTACGATACACTCGACGGACATTTTGTCAAAATCGGAGAAGTCAATGGAGAGAGCCGAATTCTATGCGTAGGAGAGACTACATCGGGGTTATTGGAGCAAGCCCAAAAGGTTTGGCTCGAGACGCTCTCGCGCTACGTCAGTGTTCTGTATGATAATTTCCGGGTGATCGAGGATTTAAAACGAAATGTAGACCTGTTAGCTTCGGGACGAGTGATGCCGCAGTGGTTGTTAAGATTTGTATTTCATCTATCTGAAAATGAACGGAAACGGCTGTCCCAAGATCTTCATGATGCTGCGCTTCAAGAGCAAATTGTTTGGTATCACAGGTTGAATCAGCTCACCTTGGATACGGGGTTGCCGGTGCAGTATCGGGAACAATTGGCGGAAATCGAGCAGGGATTGCTTGACGTTATTTATCAGATCAGGATTACCTGCAATGAATTGAGGCCACCGTTACTGAAGGAGGAAGGGCTGGGGCGTTCTCTGGAAATGTTGTTTGAGTTTGCGCAGTTGCGCACGAACTACGCCATCCATTTTGATTACACCGATCTGGGCTATGTTGTCCATGATGATATCATTATCGGTCTGTATCGAATCGTCCAGGAAATGCTGGCCAATGCGGCCAAGCACTCCGACGCCTCCTTGGTGACCATAAAATTGTATTCCGGCAACGGGGAGATTTATTTGGAATATGAAGACAATGGCGTTGGGATGGATGTAGGAGAAACGGTCCATACGTATGACAGTATGGGGATTTACGGTATGAAAGAACGGGTTCGCGGAATGGATGGACAAATTGAGTTCTTCTCCTCTCCTGAAGAAGGTCTGTCCATTCGGATCGCGATTCCGGTCCGGTAGATAATCAATCATGGAACAAGGGGTGTAAAAGATGATCCATATTTTACTGGTGGATGATCATCCTTCGGTCATGGCAGGCACCAAAGTACTGCTGGAACAGGAAGGTGATATGGTTGTCTCGATCGCAGAGTCTGTTGAAAAGGCGCTGGAACTTGTCCGGCAGAACCATTATGACCTAATGCTGCTCGATTTTCATATGCCGCACATGAACGGTATTGATTTAGCTAAGCAAATTATTTCCATTAGGCCGGGAGCCATTATATTGATCTATACCGGGTTCGAATTTACCAACCATTTTAATCTGATGATGGAGGCGGGGATTTCGGGATTCGTGCTAAAAACGGCGAATAAGGAGCAGCTTGTGACCACGGTTCGCTGCGCATTGCGGGGAGAAGCCGTGCTTCCGTTGTCCCTGGTCCGCCAAATGAGGAGGGTCTCCGCACCGGAGACCGAGAAGGCAAGCGGCGTGGAAGCGGGAACTGGGGTGGTGACGGGCAAGGAATATGACATATTGAAGCAAATAGCCAGAGGTAAGAGCAATAAAGCGATCGCCGAGAATATTCTGGTGAGTCAGCGTTCCTTGGAATACAGCTTGACCAGCTTGTTTCATAAACTGGGCGTTAAATCGCGGATTGAGGCTGCAATGAAGGCCAAGACGTTAGGCTTACTGTCTGATTCAGACTTTTCAAATTTACCAGATTAAAGATATAGGACTTTCGTCCGTGAAAATAAATCTCAAAAAAATCATCCAGTAAGGACGCCGAGAGGCGTCCTTTTTCTTTGTTTTCGACATAAAAAAGCATATTTCTACAAAATTCCGCAATTTTTTTGCGGGCTACCGCAAGACTTTTTCGGTTACCAAGTTCCTGTGCACGTGTATTATGAGGGTACTAAAGAGATAGGACATTTATCACATATTGAAAGGATTGGATCTAGTGCATAAGTATGACGGGGCGACAGATTTGCTGAACAGCGCCATTGAATCAATTAAGCATATATTTAGTTGTCCTGCGCAGGTTGATGCGCCTTATTTGTTTGACCAAAGTCTGCTACAAAGCGATGTTGGCGTGCTGATAGGAATTGTAGGAGATATGGAGGGACGCCTGGTTATAGAAGGGGAGAGCCGGATATTCGCGCAGCTTAGCCAGAATATGTGCGGCATAGCTTTGGAGGGAGAAATGCTTCACAGCTTTGTCGGCGAAATGGCGAATATGATCGCGGGAAATACATCGACGCTTCTGTCGGGCCGCGGTAAACAGATTGATATCACGCCTCCAACGGTGATGGTGGGGGAACTTCGGTTATACGGATTTAAACGAGGGATTCGGGTTACCGTTCACTTGGAGGCCGTAGGTCCGGTAAATACGATTTTGCTATTGCAGGGTTAAGGAGGAAGGTCATGTATAAAATTTTAGTTGTTGATGATGCGGCCTTTATGCGCTTAATGTTGAAGACCATTTTGAGCAAGAACGGATATGAGATTGTGGGCGAGGCCGAGAACGGGCAAGATGCTGTGGACAAATATAAAGCATTATCGCCGGACCTCGTGACGATGGACATTACGATGCCGATTATGGAAGGCGTAGAGGCCGTAAGACAAATCAAGCTTATCGATCCTGATGCGAAGATCATTATGTGCTCGGCGATGGGGCAGCAATCGATGGTGGTGCAGTCGCTGCAGGCCGGTGCCAGAGATTTTATAGTCAAACCGTTTCAAGAGGAACGAGTTCTGGAATCCATAAGAAAGACAATAGGAGCTTAAAGAGGTTGTTCAAAAAGTCATCTTTTGATCACGAAGTACATCAGGTTGCTTATCCGACATCGAATCTTGAATTCAGGCGGGCCTTCCGGTGCTCAAGTAGGTTTTGCCTACGCTCCGCTCCTCAGTCCCTCCTTCATCCAACCTTCTCGGTGCTGAAAAGCCGACTTTTTGAACACATACTTAAAAGGATTATGAGGGCGGTTAGAAAAGTGGAATTAATTAAAGTTCACCATGACAAAAGCTTATCTGGAGAAGAGATTGAACAAATTTTAGAGCATCTTGAGGCAGAACTTGAACAAATCAAAGACAGGAATAGCGAGGGATAACTATGAGTTGGTTTCGCAATATGAGAGTGTCGATCAAGCTGGTGCTTGGCTTTTTATGCATGGCGGCTTTGATCATCATAATAGGCTTCTTTGGATTACACAGCTTAGGCAAGATGAACAATAGCTTGTCTAATATGTACGATAACAATCTAGTTCCAGTTCGGGATCTCTCCCATGCATCGATTTCTTATCAGCGTATCCGCGTTTCCATCTGGGAAGTGTTGCTTATTGAGCAAAGTACGGAACAGAGAGAGAAGAAAATGCAGGAAATAGCAGAATACTCGGCTGAAGTTGACCGTGATATCAAGCAATACCAAGCCACTTCGTTGAATCTCCCGGAGCAACAGGGGGTAGACGAACTCATTTCTGCTTGGGAGTCTTACAAGGAAACCATGAAGCGTGCGACGACTCCGTCTACAAGCGCCGAAGCTAAAGAGGCCACATTAAAGGCTCAAATGGATCTGGCGGCCGTTAGCGAAAAGGTGAGAGGCGCATTGGACAGCCTGATTGAAATGAAAGTAAATCTTGCTACCGAAGGGATGCAGGAAGGGGATCAGTTGTTTGAAAACTCCCGTAATACTACGTTTATTGCTATGGTGATTGCGGTATTGCTGAGCTTCATCTTCGGGCTGCTTTTCTCCCGCAGTATTTCTAATCCACTGCAAAGAGTGGTGAGACTGGTTGATAAAGTATCCAAGGGTGACCTGACTGATACCGTAGAGGTTACCGCTAAGGATGAGATTGGCCAGCTTACGGAGTCCACGAATGAGATGATCCTGAGCTTACGCGGTATCGTCGGGGGAGTAGCCACTACCGCAGAGGGCGTATCTGCTGCAGCTCAGCAAATTTCAGCCAGTACGGAAGAAATTGCCGGGGGAAGTTCCGGTCAGGCTCATGCCGCGCAGACCATTAACGAGTTATTTAAAGAATTGACGGCAGCTACACATGCGGTTGCTCAGATTGCTGAGCAAGCTTCGGATATTTCCGAGGACACGATGGACATCGCCGAGCAGGGCGGTAAAGTCGTCCGGTCTTCGGTGGAGGGTATGAACCAGGTCAATGTACATGTGACCAAGTTGGAAGAGGATTCAAACCGGATCGGTGAAATTATCGAAGTGATTGACGATATTGCGGAGCAAACGAACCTGCTCGCCTTGAATGCGGCGATTGAGGCTGCACGAGCGGGAGATCAGGGGAGGGGCTTTGCCGTCGTAGCGGATGAAGTCCGGAAATTGGCGGAACGCAGCGGCGAGGCTACAAAGCAGATTACGAATATCATTAAAGGCATGCAGGAAAATACCCGTCAAAGCGTCAAAGCTACTCGGGACGGGGTTGAGCTCTCCAAGCAGACGGGCGAAGCATTTGAGAACATTATCAGCAAAGTCAATGAATCGGCGAGCAAAGTAACCGAAATTGCAGCGGCCAGTCAGCAGCAGGCAGCCCAGTCGGTTGAAGTGATGGCAGCGGTGGAGAATATCTCGGCGGTCACCGAGGAATCGGCGGCAAGCTGCGAAGAAACGGCTTCAGCGGCCCAGTCACTTGCAGGACTCGCGGAAGAATTGAACCATTCCATTTCTGTATTTAAAGTGAACTCTTAACTAGGTGGGGACAATTGTGAAATCGAAAAAATGGAAATATTCCATGAAATTACGGGCGCGTATGCTAGTTACTATTCTTGGATCGATCGTTATTTTGCTTGGAAGCATGTTGACCTTTATTAGCATGAGTACCAGAAATGAAGCTATGGACACGGCCTTCTCCTTGTCGCAAACCGCAGGCGAGAAAATTGGAGCCAACGTACGGCTGGAATTTGACAAAGTCTTTGAAGTGGCCCGCAATTTGGCTGTGACCACGGAGAGTTTAAAACAAGCCGGTGCAACAAACCGGAACATGGTCAATGGCATCCTTAAAAATGTTGTGGAGAACAATTCCTCCTATATTGGAGCTTGGGCGATTTGGGAACCAAACGCATTTGACGGCAAGGATGGGTTGTATCGGAATCTTCAGGGCTCCGATGAGACGGGAAGATGGGTTCCTTATCTGAAACGGACCACTAATGGAGTAGAACTAAATACGCTTAAAGAAGAAGACTTCGGAATCAATGACGGGTTTTATGAGACCGTAAAAAGCAGCGGTAAGGAAATGATCTTGGATCCATACACTTACCAAATTGACGGAAAGGATGTCATGATGACCTCCATCGTTGCTCCAATCATGGAAAAGGGTGCAGTAGTGGGTGTTATCGGCATTGATATCCAGATGGATTATCTCCAGAGCATGATGGATCAGTTCAAGATGTACACTACCGGTTTCGCGCATATTTACTCCAATACCGGGACAATCGTCACGAATCCGGATAAGAGTGTGATTGGTAAGAAAGTGGATGAGGCGTTTTCTATTGCTGATGTAGAGAAGATTAAAAATGCAATTTCTCAGGGGAATTCTTACTCGGGCAATTGGGAGGGGCACTACCTTCTTTATACCCCCATCTCCGTGGGGAAAACGGAGACTCCATGGTCGGTGGCCACCGTAGTACCGATGAAGGAAATCACGGCCAATTCGGACCGGCTTTTAACTACTACTATTATTACGGGCGTATTTACCCTGCTAATATTAGCGGCCATTATCGTATGGCTGACCGGCAGTATCATAAAGCCGCTCAAACAAGCTGTAGATGTCGGAGAGTATATGGCTCGCGGCGACTTTACCAAAGAGCTTCCTGAGCGGGTTCTGCACAGGCAAGATGAGATCGGCGTCTTGGGACGTGGCTTCCATGAAATTTCACAGAGCATGGCGAATATGCTTGGAAAAGTCAGCATGAATGCTTCCCAGGTTGCTGCGGCCTCCCAACAAATTTCCGCAGGGGCCGAAGAACTGGCCTCCGGAAGCAGCGATCAGGCTCACTCCGTGCAAACGATCAATGAATTGTTCAGGGAACTGTCCAGTGCGATCAATTCGGTGGCTGTCAGTGCTTCGTCAGCTTCGGAATTAGCGAACAAGACCGCGAGGGTCGCAGACGAGGGCGGAGCGGTCGTCGGGCGCTCGGTAGAAGAAATGAATACAGTAAGCCGCCAGGTTCTGCGTTTGGAAGAAGACTCCACACGTATAGGCGAAATTATCGAGGTCATCGACGATATTGCAGAGCAGACGAATCTGCTGGCTCTTAATGCCGCTATTGAAGCAGCTAGAGCCGGAGATCAGGGCCGGGGATTTGCCGTCGTTGCGGATGAGGTGCGCAAATTGGCGGAGCGGAGTGGGGAAGCCACCAAACAAATTACAAGCATTATAAAAGGCATGCAGAATAATACGGCAGAGACGGTTAAAGCCGTGGAGGCGGGCGTGCTCTCTACCGAGAAGTCCGGAGAGGCCTTCGGCAATATCTCCATCATGGTAAGCGAATCGGCCAGCCGGGTGATGGAGATTGCTGCGGCGAGCGAAGAGCAGGCAGCCCAGGCCAGCGACGTAGTGAGCGCTATTGAGAGCATTTCGGCGGCGACAGAAGAAACGGCGGCGAGCAGCGAGGAAACGGCATCGACGTCAGGGGCATTGGCCGAGCTTGCCGAGGAACTGAACCGCATGGTTGCGGCATTCAAAATTTAATCATGCGGGGGTGGAGAGAACATGCAGGCTAGCAGCCATGAACAATATATTGAGTTTGGAATTGATCAAGAACAGTATGCCATTGGCATTCAGGATGTCCACGAAATCATCAAAATCCAGGAGATTACCGCCATTCCTAACGTGAAGGAATATGTAAAAGGCGTTATTAATTTGCGCGGCCGGATTGTTCCGGTTATCAGCCTGCGATGCTTATTCGACATTGAAGAGGTAGAGTATAGCAAGAGTAGTCGGATCGTCGTGATCCATCATCAGGAAGAGGCAGTCGGCATCGTTGTGGACCGGGTGAATAAGGTAACCACTTTTTCGGATATTCAGCCTCCGCCCGAACGGGTGGGGGGCGTGCAGGGAAGCTTTTTTACAGGAATCGGGCTTGCAGAGAGCGGGCTGGTCGGCATCTTGAGACTGGACGAGGTTCTTTTGCATGAATAAGGGGGCTTACCGGCATGCTGTCTGAATATAGAGAGGTTTTTCTGGAAGAGCTTGAGGAACAACTTCAATTGATGGATGAAGAGATTCTGAAGCTGGAGCGGGAGGAGGACTCCTCCCGGATCGTGCAAACTTTATTTCGTGCGGCCCACACGCTGAAAGGCTCATCGGCTGCCATGGGTTATGATATTATGAAGCAATTGACGCACGAGATGGAACAACTGCTGGATCTGGTGCGAAGCGGAAAACGGACGGTCACCGGGGCCTTAATCGATCGTTTGTTTCATGCTCTGGACCATTTGAAGCTGTTGAAGCTGGACATTGTGGATGGCGGAGAAGGAACGGGGATCGATATTTCGGTCTGTGTCCGGCAATTGCAAAACTTTGCAAACGGAATTGAGGAAGCGGAGCCAGCGGAAGTGCAAGTTACGGGGAACGGGTTGGAGAAGTCGGACTTGCGGGACAAACCTAACGTATCGGGTATGCTGAACTTGTCGGAAGTGCCAGACGTACCAAACATGCCGAACGTACCAGGAAGGCTGAACATACCAAATGGGCCGGACCTGACGGGGAATGGTGAGACTGAATGGGTAAAACCGACATTAGCACTTAACCTCCGATTAAAGGCAAGTGAATGCCTGGACCAGGGGCGGCAGGTAAATTGGGTATATGTACGAATTTCAAGTTCCTGTCCGATCAAAGGAGCAAGAGCATACGTGATCCAGTCCAGCCTTGGCGAGTGGGGAGAAGTGTTATATACCCATCCTGAATTGGAGGAACTGGAAGAGCAGGCCGAGGGGGACACGGAGGTTCTCTATCTCCATGCGGGCGACCGGATGCCGGAGGAATTGAAGGCGTTGACCTTGGGGTTGATGGATGTGGAAGACGTACGGGTTGAGGCTGTTTCACCAGCAGAAATCGGATTAGTCCAACCGTCCCCTACACAGCCGGCCACAAAGGCGGTAAGCCAGGCAGACGGTTCCGGCTCGACGTCCGGAAAGGCCAAGTCGCAGACGATCCGGGTGAGTGTTGAGCGCTTGGAGCACCTGATGAACCTGGTTGGTGAGCTGGTGATCGATCAGACCCGGATTCATCAGGTAGAACGCATCCAGAGAAGACGCTTTTCGGATGACTCGGTAGAAGAGCTCGGACATATTTCCGATCATTTGTCCCGTATCATCAGCGATTTGCAGGAGAGCGTAATGAAAACGCGCATGCTTCCCATCGAACAGCTCTTTAATCGGTTTCCCCGGATGATCCGGGACTTATCGCGGGATCTGGGCAAGGACATCGAATTGGTTATTGAAGGCAAGGATACCGAGCTGGACCGGACCTTGATCGAGGAAATTGCCGATCCCTTGATTCACTTAATCCGGAACGCCGTAGACCACGGTATTGAAGCGCCTGGAATCCGCGAGGCGAACGGTAAGCCGGCCAAAGGTACATTGACCATCCGGGCGGCCCATGAAGATAACCAGGTCGTTATATATGTAGAAGACGACGGAGCTGGAATTCATGCGGAGAAGATCCGGGCTTCCGCCATTGCTAAAGGGGTTATTACGGTCGAGGAGGCCTCTTATTTGACGGATATGGAATCCGTCGAGCTGATTTTTAGTCCGGGCTTCTCCACGGCTGCAGTCGTCAGCGAGGTTTCCGGTCGAGGCGTCGGAATGGATATCGTTAAGAGCCATATTGAGAAACTGAATGGTCTAATCGAGATCCATACCGCAGTCGGCAAAGGGACGACCTTTAAAATTAAACTGCCGTTGACCCTTGCGATTATCGAAGGGCTACTTGTAAGGCTTGCGGCTCAAACCTATATCATCCCGATGAGTAATATATCGGAAATCGTTAGAGTGACCAGGGAAGACATTGTAACGGTTCGGGGACAATCGGTAATTCTACTCCGTAACCAAGTGATCCCGGTAGCCTGGATTCATGAGTATCTTCACCTGCCGAATAATAGGGCGGAAGCCAAGCAGAATATCTCTCTGGTTATCGTCGGTTCGGCCGAGAAGCGTCTAGCTTTGGTTGTTGATGAACTGGTCGGCAATCAGGAAATCGTGATTAAGTCGCTCGGCTCCTACATCGGTAAAGTAAGCGGCATCGCTGGCGGAACGATTCTCGGCGACGGAAGTGTCGCCCTGATTATGGAGATCGCGGGCATCATCGCAAGAATGAGCGGTAAATCCGCATCTTAGTTAAAGGAGGGAAAAGCGGAAGATGATGACCTCTCTGCAGACGGATCAAGATTTCGCCAGGTTTGTCCAACTTGTTAAGACCAAGTCCGGCATTGATTTGGCTTTATATAAAGAACCCCAAATGAAGCGCAGATTGAATAGCTTGCGGGAAAGAAGAGGGTATGCAAGTTTTGTGGATTTTTATAATGCATTTTCAGGTCAACCTGATTTATATGCCGAATTTCTGGACCAAATGACCATCAATGTGTCTGAATTTTTCCGGAATCCGCAGAGATGGGACGTACTGAGGGACAAGATATTTCCGGAGCTGATGCAACGAAATTCTAGGCCGAGATGCTGGAGCGCCGCCTGCTCAACGGGAGAAGAGCCGTACTCCATTGCAATGGTGTTGACCGAGCTTTTGGAGCTGAGAGATATCCAGCTGCTGGCAACGGATTTGGATCAAAATGCGATTGAACGGGCGAAAATTGGGAATTACCAAGCTGCGGCGGTGAAGGATGTGCCAAAGTCGCATTTGAATAACTATTTTACCAAGCTGGGTGAACGTTATCTGATCTCGGACCAAATCAAGCGCTGCGTGAATTTTAAACGGCATAATTTGCTTGCCGACCGCTATGAAACGGGATTCGACTTGATCGTTTGCCGGAATGTGTTGATCTATTTCACCGATGAAGCCAAGGAGACGATCTTCTCCAAGTTCAGTCAAGCCCTGAGACCCGGCGGCTACTTGTTCATCGGGGGAACGGAACAAATTTTTCAACCTCAGCAGTATGGGTTGGAGACGACGGAAACTTTTTTTTACAGAAAGAACTAATTAAATTTAATAAGATATATCATCAAGAGATTCAGAAACGACAGTGATTGTAGGATAGAATACATATAAAAGGAAGATACCAGTCATGGGGAAAATCAAAGTACTCGTCGTTGACGATTCGTTGTTTATGCGTAGAATGATCGTTCGGCTGGTAGAAGAGGACGAGGATATCCAGGTCGTCGGGACCGCCCGCAACGGCGTTGAAGGCGTTCAGTTGGTCAAGGAACTGCGGCCCGATGTAGTAACGATGGATATTGAAATGCCGGAAATGAACGGAATCGAAGCGTTGGGCAAAATTATGGAAGAACTGCCGACCCGGGTTATCATGCTTAGTTCCCTCACAAAGGAAGGGGCGGAAGAGACGATTACCGCGTTGCAGAGCGGGGCGGTCGACTTTATTGCGAAGCCGTCGGGATCGGTGGGTACCGGACTGACCGGAGCCAAAGATGAGATTGTTAACAAGATCAAAGCAGCGGCTCGTACGCCGCTTTCGGTGCTGATCGCTGCCCGCCGCGGCGTAGCCCAACAGACCGCGTGGGAACCGAAGCGCTTCTTATCGGAAGGGGCCAAAGATTTCCGCCAAATTGTGGCGATTGGCACTTCGACAGGAGGTCCGAAGGCACTGGAGACCGTGCTGACCGGGTTGCCGGCCGATTTCCCATACCCGGTGCTCGTCGTGCAGCATATGCCGCCAAAGTTCACTTTGTCCCTGGCGCAACGGCTGAATAACTTGTGCCGGATACGCGTGGTGGAGGCGGAGGATGGACAACTCGTGCAGGGAGGGACGGCTTATATCGCCCCCGGCGGGTTCCACATGACAATGGTTAGGAAGAAGGACGGGTTCCGGATCGCCTTGAATCAGGAACCACCCCAAAACGGCCACCGTCCTTCGGTCGATGTCATGTTCGACTCGGTATCTGCCTTGCCGGATCTGAAAAGGCACTATGTATTGATGACGGGCATGGGTAGCGATGGTGCGAGAGCGATGGCACAGGCCAAACGGCAGGGGGCCGAGTCTACGATCGCGGAAGCTCAAGACACTTGCGTGGTGTTCGGCATGCCACGAGCGGCGATCAGCTTGAACTGCGTTGACCATGTCGTGCCGGTAACGGTAATCGCAGCCAAGATCCGACAACTGACAAAGGCTTAAAGAATAGGGGCATTCCTTGATTAATAAGGAATGCCCCTTTCTTTGTCGACAACCGAGACGTATGGATTGTCTCGGTAATAGAAGCGCCACGGCATGTCGGCGTACTCCGCCGCATAGGCGATGTTGATGCGCGGCGCGGCGATGATCGCGGAATCGCCGGCCGGGCCCGCTGGCGGGGCACCCGCTTCCAGGCGCAGCGGGCTGGTGCTGCTGTGCAGCAGCGCGCCGTTCAGCGACTTGTCTATCAAGAGGGCCCGGCATAATTTGCCGGGACCCCCCGACAAGTCGGCAGGCCGGCGCGCGCGGGAGCCGCGATGGAGGCGCATGAGCGCCTCGTCATGCTGTGTGAGCGGCTCCACAGCCCGGATCAGGACGGCCTGCGGGTCGTCCCGGGGCCCTGTGACCACATTGAGGCAGTGGTACATGCCGTAAATTAAATAAATGTAGGCGGCTCCGCCTTCGCCAAACATGATCTCCGTCCGGGCTGTTCGCCGGCCTCCGTACGCATGGCTCCCCTTGTCCTCGATGCCGCCATAGCTCTCCGTCTCGACGATTCGGCAGCGGATCGCCCCCTCCTCCGTCTCGCGGACGAGCGTTTGCCCCAGTAGCCGTGGCGCCGCTTCTAACGCCGATCCGGCATAAAAAGAAAGCGGGAGAAGTTCTCCCGCACTGAAGTTACTAGGCATTGACTTCATAAACTTACGCCTCCTCGGATTTTTGTCATTCCGGAAATATACGATCGAACTCCCGTAATAACGAACAACCCTCGTCAGGTTTACCTTTATCTTACATAAACCGCCTCTTGAAGCGCAAGACAAGGGGGGTTAGCAGCTCTCCCCGCACAATTAACTGGAAAACCTACAGGTAATTATACTCGAAAGGCCCTTTATACTACATTAACTGGAAAACCTACAGGTAATTTGAGGCCTTCCACCAGTTTGGCTGATTTCACTCCAGATTAGATGGAGGTTTTCCATCTAATTCAATCCATCAGCCGAACCAGATCGAATTACCTGTAGGAAATCCAGTTAATGGTGTGGATGCATGCATACGATACGAAACTCAGCACATTAGCAACCAATCCCCGAGAGAGTTCAATCGTCGCGCACTAGCTAGTCCCACCGACAGCAACTAATTTCATCGCATTAGCGTCCTATTCCCGAGAGAGCTCATCCACCACAAACAAGCTAGTTCCCACCGACAGCAACTAATTTCATCGCATTAGCATCCTATTCCCGAGAGAGCTCATCCACCGCAAACAAGCTAGTCTCACCGACAGCAACTAAATTCAGCACACTAGCATCCTATCCCAGAGAGAGCTCATCCACTGCAAACTAGCTAGTTTCACCGACAGCAACTAAATTCAGCGCATTAGCATCCAATTCCCGAAAGAGCTCATCCACCGCAAACAAGCTAGTCTCACCGACAGCAACTAAATTCAGCGCATTAGCATCCAATTCCCGAAAGAGCTCATCCACCGCAAACTAGTTAGTTCCCACCAACAGCAACTAAATTCAGCGCATTAGCAACCAATCCCCGAGAGAGCTCATCCACCGCACAATTAACTGGAAAACCTACAGGTAATTATACGCAGAAGCCCATTTATGCAATATTAACTGGAAAACCTACAGTTAATTTGGGGCCTTCCACCAATTTGGATGATTTCACTCCGAATTAGATGGAGGTTTTCCA
>DJTQ01000210.1 GCA_002439285.1 Paenibacillaceae bacterium UBA6304 | reverse complement strand
TTTTTGTAAATCGACAAATTGTTGTTGAATTCGTCGTCGTTCTTGGAGCGGATCATACTGACGAGCGACGTGCTCCATTGGGTGTTGATGGCGGTCAGGGCGCGTGCTTCCTGCGTCCCTTGATCCGGGTTTGTATTTTCCAAGATAAAATGCGGCTTCATTTTGCCTTTGCCCCATTCCTGCATTTGCTTGATCGCCTCAGGAAAAGCGTCGGCGCTCAGCGCCTTATGACGGTCATGTCCAAAGAACATGAATTCGCCCATCCGATAATCCTTCTTGAATTTATCGGCATTGTTCAATTGAAGGTCTTTCACTTCCGGTGTAAATTGCACGCTTCCGTCGGCGGCTTTCGTGTACGTTTCGCCTTCGATGCCGTAGTTCATCAGCATTTGTCCTTCTTCGCTCAACAGATACGTGAAGACTTGGATCGCTTTGGCCGGATCTTTACACTTCTTCGTGATGAAGCTGACCATCCAACCGGAAATGCCGGACTGGTTCAAGGTCGGCTGGTTACCGACAGTGCTTTGTGGACCATCGATCGCGATGTATTCTTTACCTGGATTCGCGCTCATGAAGATTTGCAGATTGCCGCCTTGCTGCGGCGTGCCGTCAAGCAGCAATGTGGCGTACTTCCCGGACTTCACCTTCTCTTCAAAAGCCGGACCGTCATCGGCAAAACTGTCGTCGCTGATCGCGCCGTCACGGTACACTTGATTCAGCGTCTTCAGCCAGGTCAGATAGTCTTCGTCCAGGTTGCGGTCATAGAATCCGCCGTTCGCGTCTTCCAAAGGCACCCCGATGAAATCCTGCAGCACATCGCCCAAGGAGCCGGTTCCGGTCCCGATCGAGTTAAAACCGAACGGGAACATTTCAGGGAACTTCGCCTTGATTTGCTGCATGGCATTCTTGAAGTCATCCGGTGTGGCGAAGCTCGGCTGGCCCAAAGCCTCATACACGTCCTTGCGGATCACGAACGCTGTTTTTGCCGGAATATTACCGCTGTCATAATCCGCTTGCGTATTGGAATAGTTCGGGTAGCCGTAAGTTTTGCCGTCCTTCAGTTGAAACCAGTTCAGCGTGTCTTGAGCCGCTACTTTATTGAAGTAAGGATCGTATTTCTCGGCCAGCTCCGTTAACGGAAGCGCCCACGTTGCCGCCTTCTGGGCCGCCGGTGAATTGTTGTCGAACGTCGTAAGGATGTCCGGCATGTCGCCACCCGCGAAGAAGGTGTTCAGCTTCGTGTCGTCGCCTTTAATAAATTTGATGTTGATATTCAGATCTTCCTTAATCTTTTTGGTGACCACATCATTACCGAAGTCGGTATTCCACCAATCGGCATTCACATACCAGGTAAGGTCCGTAGTCTCTTCTTTCTTGTCCAGTTGCCAAGCCGGTTTCTCCGGATCCGGCGTATAACGTCCCTCCAGGGATACCTCTTTGCCGGCACTCTTCGAGCCGCCGCCTCCTCCGCCGCAACCCGTTACTACCAGTGCCGCCGCCAAAAGTGCCGTGCCTACCTTAAGTCCTGTTTTTCCAAAGGCCTTGTTCATCTTCAACATCCAAACCCCTCCTCATATGAATTAAAGCGCTTTCCAATCCGTCCGAAGCCAACGCCCGTACCAGTCGTCATCCCCTGAATCCCGCAAGTACTTGCTCTCTATTCCTTCACCGCCCCCAGCATCATGCCCGAGATAAAGTACCTTTGCAAAATTGGATACATCACAACAATCGGCAAGGTCGTAATGACAATCGTTGCTAGTTGAACCCCTTTCGTCGTTGTTTCAATCACGACCGATCCCCCGATATTTTGCATCGACTGCGTCTGGGATTGAACGATGATCTCGTACAGCTTCATCTGCAGCGGATAGAGAGTTTGATCGGTGATATACAGCTTGGTCGTCATGAAATCGTTCCATTGACCGACCCCGTTAAACAAGGCGATAGTCGCCATGGCCGGCATGGACAGCGGAATAAATATTTTCAGGAAAATGCGCCAGTCCCCAGCCCCGTCGATCTTGGCCGACTCTTCCAGCGAATCCGGAACGTTTCGGAAGAAATTCATCAGGATGACCACATCGTAGTAACTGAACAGCGCCGGAATGATATACACCCAGAAGCTGTTGAGCAGCCCCAGCGATTTAATCAGCAAGTAGGTGGGAATCATACCGCCCGAGAAAAACATGGTGATAACGCCCATCGCTACATACAGCTTGCGGCCGCGGACATACTTTTTGCTCAGTCCGTAACCGATCATGGCGCAGAAGAACACGTGCGTAATAACGCCGAGAAATGTTTTTGAGATTGAAATAAAGAAAGATTGCCAGATGCTCGTATCCCGAAAAACAGCCTGGTAGTTCTCCAATGAAAACTCTTTGGGCCAAAAGACGAAGCCTCCCTCAGCCAGCGATTTGCCGGAACTAAAGGAAGAAACGATTACGTTCCAAAGCGGTACCACAATCATGATCGTAAAAATAGTTAATAAAATCATATTTATTGCATCAAAGACCCGGCTGTCGAGATCTTGTTTAGCCACCGTTCTGCTCACTTGGATGCCCCCTTACTAAAGCACGGATTGATTATCGTTCAATTTGCTGGTGACTTTGTTTGCTGCGACTAACAGAATGACGGAAACAATCGAGACACCCAAACCGACCGCCGTAGCGTAGGAAAAGTCGCCCTGCGTCATCCCCATGCGATAGACATAAGAGTTAATGACTTCCGCGCGGGCCCGGTTCTGCGAGTTCATCAGCACCAGCGTTTGATCCAGGTTTGAACCGAACAAGCCGCTGATCGTCAGAATCAGGTTCAAGCTGATGATCATTTTCATATTCGGAATCGTAATGTTCCAGATTTGCCGCAGTCGGCTAGCTCCGTCAATCTTAGCCGCCTCGTAGTAGGTCGGGTCGATCTTCGACATAATCGCCAGATACAGAATGGTTCCCCAGCCCGCTTCCTTCCAGATGTCGGACAAAGTAGCGATCCACCAGTATTTGCCGGCGTCCAGCATAATATTGTGCGGTTTGGAGATCAAACCGAGGTCCAGCAACAGCTGATTGAACATCCCCGTCGTTGAGAACCAGGTAATCAGCATCCCGCCGAGCACGATCCACGACAGAAAGTGCGGGAGATACGAAACCGTCTGAATCAACTTTTTGAACCGGGTGTGACCGACTTCAAAGATCATGATCGCCAACACAATCGGAATGACGAACCCGATAACCAGCTTCAAAAAGCTGATTCCCAGCGTATTGATGACCGAGTCCCAAAAGTATTTGTCGGACAGGATGATCTTGAAATTGTCCAGTCCTACCCAAGGGGCCGTGTCCAGCGTATCGATGACCGTGTAGTTTTTAAAAGCGATGGTCAGTCCGTAAATCGGAATGTAGCAAAAAATAATCATAAAAATGACGCCGGGCAAAATCATCGACTGCAGTTCCCACTGCCTTCCGTAATCGACCATAAACGCTTTAACCCTTTGCCCCATGGGCTTTTTTCGTTCCAAAAGCGCGTCAGATTTGGCCATTCATTAGTCCTCCTTTTGGCTTGCATTCAATAAAAACGTTTTTATTTTCACATATAAAAATCTATCCCAGGCCCCTGCCGATTTTATGCGGATCGTTCAAGATACAACTTCTTACTCCTGCCCAGGGTCATTTCTTTGGATTTTCACCTGGCTTGATCCTCTGACGATCAGTTCACCCGCCAGTTTTTGTTTCTTGCCCTGTTCCTTCTTCTGAATCATGCGTACCAAATGATCGATGGCCAGCACGCCCTGCCTTGCGATCTGGTTTCTCACTGTAGTTAACGGCGGCGTGAAGTATTGGGCGATATCGATATCGTCAAACCCCACCACACTGATATCCGAAGGAACATCGAATCCGTGGGATTTCAGCGCGCGGATACAACCGATCGCACTCAAGTCGTTCCCCGCCAGGAACGCGTCCGGCAATTTGTCCGGGTGCATATGAAGAAATGATTTTATCGCGTTATAGGCGCCTTCTTCCTCAAAATATCCTTGGAGCACATAATCGTCATCGACGAGAAGCTGATGCTCCCGCAATGCCGCCAGATAACCTTCTTTCCGCTGTACGCTGTCGAACATCGTGTCCACGCCGGAAATATATGCGATTTTCTTGTGTCCGAGGCTGATCAAGTATTTGGTGGCTTCATAACCGGCCACGAAGGAATCAAAAATAACGCTGCCCATTGTTTCGTTCTCCAGAAACCGATCCAGAAACACGGCCTTAATCTTTTCCTTCATCATCATGATGACGTCCTCGTTGTCGATCCGCAATTCCTCGTAAATAATGACGCCGTCGACACGTCTGCCCAAAATATTGCTCATGATGACCCCTTTGTCGCGAGTTACAAATACGTTTAGTCCATAGCCGAGCCGGTCGCATTCGCGAGCCATCGATTCTACCAGCGTATAAAAGTAGGGACCTGATACGCTTGTCGTGAAGAAGCCCAGCATTTTCGTTTTGCCTGTTTTAAGCTGCTTGCCGTTCAAGTTCGGCACGTAGTTCAACCGTTTCGCTACATTAAGCACATGCGATTTGGTCTCGGGGTTCAAAACATCGACATTGTTCAATGCATTGGAAACCGTTGAGATCGACACGCCCGCCTCTCTTGCCACATCCTTAATGGTAACCTTGCTCATATACAATCGTCCTTTTATAAAAACGTTTTTATAATCATAAATTATCATAATAGCGCTTTCATTACAATGCCTATTTTGCAAATAATATTTCTGTTTTGTCGCTCTCCCTTGTTTGTCATACGTTTCCTGAAACTTTTTTAGAGAACTTGCTTGCTTTTTAATTCTGTATATCATATAATCATTTTTGCACGCTAATTGAATGTACTGTTTGCGCCCGTGGTCCAATGGATATGACGTAGGCCTCCGGAGCCTGAGATCGAGGTTCGATTCCTCGCGGGCGCGCCATTATTTTTATCGACGAATAGCTGCTACTTATATGTTTTACCTACTAACCCTGATGCACGGGTTTTTTTATTACACAGAGTTTGACTTTCTTTGACTTTCTGTTTGAAATTGTTTATGATGAGGTTAATATTCATCGATTCCGTCAATTCTGAAATTGATTGAACCGATTTTGTTTACATGGTTGATCCAACAAATAAGGAGGTTTTATCGGTGAGTTATATTCCTATGGTCGTTGAACAAAGTAACCGCGGCGAGCGCGCTTATGACATTTACTCCAGACTGTTGAAGGACCGCATCATTTTCCTGGGTTCGCAGGTGAATGACGTTGTCGCCAACGCGATTATTGCGCAAATGTTGTTTTTGGACGCGGAAGAACCAGGCAAGGACATCCATTTGTACATTAATAGTCCTGGCGGCTCCATTACAGCCGGTATGGCCATTTTCGATACGATGCAATACATTAAGTCCGACGTATCCACCATCTGCGTGGGCCTCGCGGCTTCTATGGGTGCTTTCCTACTGAATGCAGGCGCTCTGGGCAAACGTTACGCGTTGCCGAACAGTGAGATCATGATTCACCAGCCGCTCGGCGGAGCCGAAGGACAGGCAACCGATATTGAAATCCGTGCCCGCCGCATTCTGAAGATGCGCGACAAGCTGAACAAGATTCTGGCCGAACGCACGGGACAGCCGCTGGAACGGATCGAGAAGGATACCGATCGCGACTATTTCATGAGCGCTGCCGAATCCAAAGAATACGGACTGATCGATCGCGTTATCGAGAAGGTTACTCCGCAAGGCATATAAACTAACTAAAATTTATACCGGAAATAAAACCAAGGACCGTTCTATTGAGCATATTAAGCTCACAGGGCGGCCCTTTTTTTTGTCTGCGAAATCTAACATCCTTGCATTTTTGCTGGTTCGGTGAAAAAATATGAAGCAGAGAAGTGAGCCACCTATCCCCTAAGGAGTGAACAAGATGAGCCCTACCCAGAGAGAAGAATGGACACAGGTTAGCCGAACGCTTGCCCAAGTGGCCACAGGAGCACAAAAGGCCGATCTGGTCGTTAAGAACGGAACGCTCGTCAATGTCTACACCGGACGGCTACAGGCGCACACGGATGTCGCAATCGCCGCAGGACGGATCGCTTATGTGGGCGATGCCAGTCATACCGTCGGCGAAAATACGGTGGTGCTGGATGCGAAGGGACGCTTTATCGTGCCGGGCCTGCTGGACGGCCATATGCATGTCGAGAGCACCATGCTCTCGGTCACCGAATTCGCCAAGGCCGCCTTGGCGAAAGGCACAACCGGCGTATTCATGGACCCTCATGAGATCGCCAATGTGTTTGGAGCCGACGGCGTACGCTGGATGCACGAGGAGGGGCGGGCCCTGCCGTTGAAGGTATACACCACCTTCCCTTCGTGCGTTCCCGCCACAGACAATCTAGAAGACGCCGGGGCTGAATTGAACGTAGCCGATATCGAGGACGGAATGACCTGGGAAGGCGTCGAGGGGCTTGGCGAAGTGATGAATTTCCCGGGCGTCGTGTACGGCGATCCCAAGATGAGCGGGGAAATCGCGGCGACGATCAAGGCCGGCAAGGCGGTCACCGGGCACTTCCCGAGCGAGGATGAACCGATGCTGCAAGCCTACATCGCCTCCGGCGTGACGTCCTGCCATGAGACGGTCACGCGCGAGCAAGGCCTGTTAAAGCTGCAGCTCGGCATGCATCTCATGATCCGCGAGGGCTCGGCTTGGCATGATGTGAAGGAAGTGATCAAGGTCGTGACCGAAGATCACGTTCATCCGGGTAACATCATGCTGGTCACGGACGACGTATACCCGCAGACCCTGATCGAGAAGGGTCATATGAACCATGTCGTCCGCCGTGCCATTGAGGAAGGCGTGGAGCCGGTCACCGCCATCCAGATGGGCACGATCAATACGGCCCGGTATTTCCGGGTCGACGGTGACGTCGGCGGCATCGCGCCGGGCAAATGCGCCGATCTGCTGCTGATCGACAGCCTGAAAGACATGGAGCCGTCCACGGTCATTACGGATGGCAACGTGGTCTATGACGGCGGCGAGCTGCAGCAGGCCTTCCCGGCCTATGCGTATCCGGAGGCCGCAAGGCAGTCGGTGCACTTGGCGCGGCCGCTGGAGGCGCGCGACTTCGCGCTGGCGAGCCGCCGCGCGGGATCCGGTTCCGTCGGCGGCGACGTGACGGAGGTGAACGTGATCCTCGCGATCGAGAACAGCGCGCGGACGGCACGCGGCACGGCGACGCTGGCCGTCAAGGACGGCTTCATCCAGCCGAGCCTGGAGCAGGATGTCATTATGCTGGCCTGCATCGAGCGCCATCATGGCACAGGGCAGATTTCCCTGGCCTTCGCCCAAGGCTTCGAGCTAAAACGCGGGGCGGTCGCCTCAACCGTGGCGCATGACAGCCACAACCTCTTGGTGATGGGCACGAACCCGGACGATATGGCCTTTGCCGCCAATGAGCTGGCGAAGCTTGGTGGCGGCATGATCGCCGTGCTGGACGGCCAGGTCTTGGCTTCCGTGCCGATGGACATTGCCGGGCTGATGTCCGATCAGCCGCTTGAAGTCGTCGTGAAGCAAGTTCAGGCGCTGGAGCAGGCTTGGAAGACGCTAGGCTGCGAATTGAACGCGCCATTCATGACCTTCTCGCTGATCGCCTTACCGGTCATTCCTGAGCTGCGTATCACCAACCGCGGTCTGGCGGACGTCGATAAGTTCCAGCTGATTCCGGTTGAGATTCTCTGACATGACATAACGTGTTGTGCCGGCCGAATAATATAGATAGACCAAATCACACAAAGGCGGTGCCGGGATGAACTCCACGGCACCGTCTTTGTGTGATTTGTTATCTTCGTTTAATTCCCAACTCAGGGAACGAAAAATAGAATTCAGGGAAGCCGAATACGTACGGCAGATAGTCATACAGCTGGAAGAAGATAACGACGCCGTTATCTTTCAAATAGTAGTCCGGGTTGTTTCCGATGGTCTTAAATCCGCCGAAATACCCCTCGGTCTGCTGCAACTGCTTGGCGATGGAAGGATCCACGATCTCGCGGAAGTTCGGGTTGGCCCGCAATACTTCGTCGAGCGTCAGCAGCTTTCCGTCACTCAGCCGGAACGTCAGCCCTTCTCTAACGCTCATCCCATGCGCCCCGCCTGTGTAGGCATAGGTCTGCTCCAGAATGCTCAGCAACCCACCCCGGTTGTAGGTGACCGTGTAATTGCCAAGATACTCGTACGGGCTGCCATTTGGGGACGGCGGACTCTCATTCGCTTCCTTGAGCGACTTTTGCACGAATGTATCGGCTCTGGATTGAAGCAAGGCGTTGATTTTACCCTCCGCTTCCTTGCTTCGAAGCCCGCTAACCTGAGGATATTGCACCTTGATCGAAGCTTTCGGGTTCACTTTCTCCACAGTACGGGTGCTGATCAGGATATCGTTCAGCCGGTGAGGCGTCAGGTTCAGCGTGTTCCCCGCCTTATTCCACTGTGAGGTATACCCTAAGTTGTCCGTAAGCACTTTTACTGAGACGTAAGGCTTGCCGTTGACTACCTTCCACTCGTAAGGGAGAATTTGTGTACTTCCGTCTACAGTAGCCTTTGCTCCGGCTTCCCCCGGTTGAAGCTGAACAACCACATTTTGGCGTTTTAAAGTGTACGTATTGGAGGGCTTGTCGTACTTCACAGGGATCTTCAAATCCTTGCGGATCAGCTCCAGAGGAACCAACACGTCCTCCTCTCCTTGCAGACCTTGCTGTTTAAGCTCTTTTCCCTTCAGCGTAATCCGGACTGCCTGTCCGGGTTTAGGTTTTTGGACTTGCTTTGCTGAAGACTCGTCATAAGCATGAGCATGAGCCGAAGCTACCGGCCCAATTGTGCCACTCCATCCTGCAACCAGCAAACCGACAATGAGCACAGCGCTCCCTATTTGAAAAGCGAACTTTTTCATTCCCTTACCTCACTTCTTCTCGGAGTTACACCCATTATTTCCGCGATGGTGGAAAATCATGCTCCGGAAGCAAGAATATAGAGAGGCTGCCTATCCCAACAAAAAAAGAGCGTGGTACTCCACGCTCTTTCAATATCATTATTACCGGCCGCTCTTCAGTTCGGTCCAGAAACGGTCATATACTTGCAGCTTGTCGCCAACGTCCTGGAGCCATTCGGTCCGGGATAATTCGTCTTCCGACAAATTGATCATCTTATCGTTGTTGTATTCCTCGCTATGAAACTCGTGAGCTTTCGTGTTCGGATCGCTGTATCCGATCGATTCATAGTTCTTGGCACTGTTCTCGGGATCCAGCATGAAGTCGATGAACTTCTCAGCCAGTTCCTGATGCTTTGCACCTTTTGGAATGGCATAGTTATCGGACCAGATCGTACCGCCTTCCTTAGGTACCACGTAGGCTACGTCCGGATTATCCTTGGCGATGACCGAAGCATCACCCGACCAAACCGTGGCGATCCATCCTTCTTCTTGAATCATCTTTTGTTTAATGTTGTCGGTATCAAAAGCAAGCACGCTAGGCAACAAATTCTTCAAATCGTCCACCGCAGCGGTAATTTCGGCTTCATCCGTGGAGCTATTGGATTTGCCGGCTTTTTTCAACGCCATGCCGATCATTTCACGATTATCGTCAAGGAGGATGACTTTCCCTTTGTATTCGGGATTCCAGAGGTCTTCCCAACTGTCGATTTCGTCTTTAACATATTTCGTATTGTATGCGATGCCCGTAACACCGGAAGTATAAACTACGGAATATTTGTTGTCCGGGTCAAAGGCCGGGTTCTTATAGGTATCGGCAATATTCGCAAAATTCGGGATATTGTCCTTGTTCAACGGTGCCAGCAAATCCTGCTTGATCATGGTTGCGACCATATAATCGGAAGGTTGGATCAAGTCGTAACCCGAGCCGCCTGCTTTGATCTTCGCGAGCAAGTCTTCATTGTTTGCGAACACGTCATAGTTGATCTTCACATCGTACTCTTTTTCAAATGCTGCGAGCATGTCCGCATCAAAATTGTCCGCCCAGCTGTAAATGTTCAAACTTTCCTTGGAC
>DJTQ01000071.1:7188-17971 GCA_002439285.1 Paenibacillaceae bacterium UBA6304 | reverse complement strand
GCATCTGCTGCCCGGCGGCTACATCCCTGCGGTAATCGGAGAGAATAACGACTCCCGGATTATTCCGGCGATTGAAGGCCTCGTGTTCCCGCTATACACGGGATGCAAAGAGGCACTTGAAGAAAACGGACGGTTCGGTACTTACATCGCAGCCCTGAAACAGCATCTTCAGTCCGTGCTGATCCCCGGCACCTGCCTGTTTGAAGATGGCGGCTGGAAGCTGTCTTCGACCAGCAACAATTCCTGGCTCAGCAAAATCTATCTGTGCCAGTTCATCGCTCGTCACATTCTGGGACTCCCTTGGGAGGAGCAAGGTGCGGCCGCCGATGCCGCGCATGTCTCGTGGCTGACCTCCGAACAAAACGCTTACTGGAGCTGGAGCGATCAGATACTCGCAGGGGTTATCTGCGGAAGCCGGTACTATCCCCGCGGCGTGACCGCCATACTTTGGCTGGATGAAGTATAACATCACATTGGGACTATAGCTGACATCCTTGAATTTTCATAAAAAGAGGGACCGGATCTCAAGTCATTTTGATGACTGGACCGGTCCCTGCTGTTTATGTAGCAGCAGGCACATCGTCCCTGCGCTGCTTGTCTTCCAGCCGCGTACGAACCGCGCGGTTCCTTCCTTCCTGTTTGGCCAGATAGAGCGCCTTATCGCTTGATTTATAAAGCCGTTCCAGCGGTGTCTCCGGCCCTGGTATCACTGTAACGATCCCCATGCTCATGGAGTACTCGAACTTTCGCCCTGCGCAACAGTCCTGTTCCACTGATTGCTTCAATAATTCGGCCACCTCGTCGGATTTCCGCTCATCGGCTCCCGGCAGCAGAATGGCGAACTCATCGCCCCCGTATCTCCCGAATAAATCGCTATCCGTTAACCGCCCCCGTATTTTGGACGCAAAATCCCTTAACACCTCATCGCCTGTATCATGACCGTAAGTGTCATTAATCGTCTTAAAATCATCGAGATCCAGCAGAATGAAGGACACCGGCTTTTGCTTTTTTTCATATACGGATAAATCCCGTTTCGCTTCCAAAATAAAGGTCCGGCGGTTCAGGGCGTCCGTCAAATCATCGTAGCTGGCCAATTTGAGCAATTCCCTGTCGGCCTTCTCTTTAGACAAAAACACAAATCCCGCATTTCCCAAGGTCATGATGAAGTACAAGGATAAAAGCGACAAGTTATGATACAAGTTCGGTTCGAACATCGTCACGCTCTTGACGGAAAACCAACTCATAACGGTACGGATCAGTAGCGCGAGAGCCATAAGGAGATAAATATATCCGATCAGGATACTAAGGGCGGATCTTTCCCGGGAGGTAATCATCCGGCAGACAGGCGGAAACAAGAACGCGGCAACCGCCACCGAGACGATTGAAATCCGCAGACCTTCCGTATTGTAAAAGAGAACCACGAGGTTATAACCGAGAATGGATAACAAAATCAGAAAGAGGTAATACCGCGCAGACCTACGGCTAAATCCGCTCGTTACTTTCAGCAATGCCATCGTCTCTAAAGCCGTGCCGAGCAGAAAGATCGAATTAGATAGCGCAATAAAGGGCATTTGGGAGCCCAGGACGGGAAGAGCCAATATCCCCCAGGTGGCCGCTTGGAACCATTTCGCCAAATAAAAGGTATTTACCGCCGTATCTCTCGGCTCTCGGTGTCTATAGGCGGTTATAAGCAACACCGTAAATAGATGCCCGAGCGCTAGCAGGATAAACACGGTTTTCATATCAAAAATAAAAGCCATAATATTCAGATCATCCATTTCTTATCCGAGTCGGAAGTTTATGCTAGCAAATCGGTAATATTCCCCAGACTTTCGCTATTGCACCCAAAAAATCCTTCTTTCGATAATAAGTATATATAAAAAATAAGGCATTCGACAATATTCTCTGTCGAATGCCTTATTTCTTTTGATATGAATTTCGTTATGCCGGTGTAGATTGGTTTTGTCTGGAGATAGCGAATAAGGCACCCCAGATTAAGATAAATCCAACCGCTTGGGCCATTGTGATGATTTGTTGAAAAGCGATCCAGTTGAGCAGCACACCCACCATCGGGAAACTGAGCTCGGCAAGTGTAGCTACGGATGCCTTAGTCGTCGTTAAACCTTTATAGTAAACCAAGAGGCTCAGCAATCCCGGTAAAAGTGCCTGCCCGAGCAAATTCAGGGAAAAGGACGTAATGCCGGATGCATTCCCCGGCAAATGCCAGGCGGCTCCTTCATTCCACGTTACCACAAGCAGCAGCGGCAAGGCCAAAATAAAGCGAAGCGATGTAACCGTCTCGTATTTCATCTGCCCGACCATAAGGCGTCCCATCACTGTCGATCCGCCCCACAATGCCGCCGCACCCATCGACAACAAGCTTCCGACCTTGATAAAGTCGTTCCAGTGTCCGAATGGAACGGAAAAGCCGAAGGTCAATAAATAAGTGCCGGCGAGCGCTACGACGAACAGGATCGAGAAATGGCGCGGTAAGGATTCCTTGAGCAAAAATCTGGCCATGATGATGGCGAACAGCGGCTGAAGCTTCTGAAGCAGCAGTACCGCATTGACGTTGCCGTGCTCCAAACTCATCGTGAACAAGATCGTGGCGATCGCGGATCCGCCCCATGAGATAAAGAGCAGCGCCCCAACCTGCTTCCAGCCGACGCCGAGAAGTTCGCGGCGGTTTTTCCAAAGAATCGGGGCCACCACTAGCGCGATTAATATATGCTCCAGCAGAACAAGCTGGGCTGAAGTAATCGATTTGAGCAAAATAAGACGGAACAGCGGATCGACGCCCCATAGCGCGGACCCCAGTACGACCAGCCAGAACCCGTTTTTCGAGGATGCTCCCACCGAAGCGCCCGAATTGGCTTGCGGATTGATTTGTACCCTTACCGTTGATGCATTTTCCATATTCCTGACTCCTTCTTGAATATGGGGTCTACGCAGAAAGCCCCCGCAATTGACATAGTCAATCCATACGGGGGCTGATCAAATAAGCTTGCGGAATGCATATTTCTATGCCGCATGCCTATTAATGATCTTCTCCCATCCGGACTTTACCGTCGGCCTTGGATTTTCACCAAGTCAGTCGCGATTCCAAAGCGGAATAGCGAGTCGCGGGCTAAAGCCATCATGCAAGATGGCCATCACCGCCGGTCAGGAATTTCACCTTACCCCGAAGATCCATATTCATTTAAATTTTTAAAGTTTTATGTTTTATGGGTTGCTTCCATAGTACTTCGCCTTGGTCTCATTCTCTGTGATAACCGTCACATGAAAACAACACCTGACTTATTTTATGAAAATCAACTTCATTTGCAACCATTATACATCATAATATTATTTTTGTAACCTGCTAATTTTTTGATAGTAAGATTGGCGTGTCACTACCGACCTTTATTCAAACGCCGGAATAGCGATTTCGCTGTACTTGGATTCCAAGAATTGTTTCACCTCAGGGCTGGACAAGTGCTCCGCCAACTTTTTGATCGGTTCCGAATCTTTGTTATCCGCACGGGCCACCATCGTAATCGCAAAAGCGGAATCCGTCGTTTCGACTAACAACGCATCCTTCTTCGGCGTCAAGCCGATCGGACTCGCATAAGCCGGCGTCATCAACACCAGATCGGCATCATCAAGCATGCGGGCCAGCATCAGGAGATCCACTTCCTCGAATTTATACTTCCGAGGGTTTTCTGTGATATCGGCAATGGTAGCGTTGATACCTACCCCTTCCTTCAACTTGATGATCCCGGCCTTCTCCAGCATTACGAGCGAGCGCCCGGCATTGGTCGTATCGTTCGCTATGACGATCGTAGCTCCTTCAGGCAAATCCTCCATCTTCTTATAGCGCTTCGAGTAAGCTCCATACACCGCATGATAGACAGGCTGAACCGCCACAAGCTCGCTGTTCGTGCTTTCATTGTATTGGTTCATATAAGGAACATGCTGAAAAAAGTTCGCGTCCACTTCCTTGTTTGCAAGTGCGTCGTTCGGCTGAATATTGTCCGAGAGCACCACCATTTCCAGATTAATGCCGTCTTCCTTCAGGAGCGGTTTCACCAATTCCAGAATCTCCGTCATCGGCGGAATCAATGTAGCTACTTTTAATGTAACTTCCTTGTCGTCCGACCCTTGAACCGCAGGGGCGTCGCCATTTTGTTCCCCGTTACCAGCATTCTTGGTATTTCCGTTACCGCAACCGGTTACGGCCACCATAATCAAAACCAACAGTCCCAACATCCATTTTTTGTTCATCTCCAACATCCTTCCAATGTTTTTTATCTTTTATCTTTTATCTAGCCATCTCGAAATCATGCTGCCGGCAAACTGGATCAATTGTACCAGGACGATCATCAATACGATGACCGCCGCCATCAACTCCGTCTCAAATCGCTGATAACCGTATCGGATGGCAAAATCGCCAACCCCTCCGCCCCCGACGACACCCATAACCGTAGAGTAGGAAATAAAGCTGATGGTCGATGTCGTCAATCCAAGCACCAAGCCGGAGCGGGCTTCGACAAAGAGGAATTTATAAACGATTTCCAGCCTCGAGGCCCCCATCGACTGTGCGGCTTCCACCACCCCGCGAGGCACCTCAAGGAGCGACTGTTCCACCTGCCTCGCATAAATGGCGATCGATACGACTCCTAGGGGCACGGAGGCCGCAACTGTTCCGATCGCTGTTCCCACCAGGAGCCGGGTGAGGGGAATCATGAATACGACCAGCAGCAGGAAAGGAAACGACCGGACGATGTTTACAAACCCATTGAGAATCAGGGACCAGGTCGCATTTTCACGAAGCTGGCCTTTAGCCGTAAGATACAGCAGGGTCCCCAGCGGAAGTCCAACCAATACCGCCGCCAAGACCGAGATTCCGACCATGAGGAAGGTCTCTCCGACCGCCTCGGCGATCTGGAGACGGAATTCCATAAACTTCTCCAGCATCAATGAAAAATCAAACATCGGGCATCCCTACTCCCCCTAGCAATTGCTCCCGGTAGGATGGCTTTGCGCGAGAACCCTCCCTTTGGGCCCGTACTTCCAACGCAAAACCGTCCGTCAGCCGCCCTTGTTCCACTACCGACACCTCGTGGCAGATCTCTTTCACGACCTCCATCTCATGAGTGACGATCACGATGGTAACCCCCAGCGTTTCATTGATGTGTCTTAGCACATCCAAAATCTCCGCCGTTGTAACGGAATCGAGGGATGAGGTAGGTTCGTCGCAAAGAATTACCGCGGGACGATGGGCGAGTGCCCTGGCTATGGCAACCCGCTGTTTTTGTCCTCCGCTGAGCCGGGCCGGATACTGCCTTGCCTTGTCCAGCAAACCAACAAATTGCAGGCATTCTTTTACCCGCTCTTCCCGCTGTTCCTTGTTCATTCCGGCAAGCTCCAGCGGTACGGAGACATTTCCGCTTACGGTCCGGTTATGCAGCAAATGAAACTGCTGAAAGACCATGCCGATGGAGCGCCTAGCCTCCCGCAACCGGTGTTCCGGAAGCCGGGTCAAGTCCTGCCCGCCGACGATTACACTTCCCTGATCGGGAAGCTCGAGCACATTCATCATGCGCAACAGCGTCGATTTTCCGGCTCCGCTGGGGCCGATAATCCCGTGAATGCTTCCTTCACGAACTGTGAGAGAAACCGAATCAATAGCTTGAAAGATCCCATCGTTGGAACTATAGCTCTTACTGACTTCATGAAGCGAAATCATGCAACCCACCCCATCACTTTTTGCCCGAAATCATTGTATTATTATTTTCTAAAACTGTTATAACGCGTAATTTCTTTTGATTATAGTATATTACAATTTCTGTGTCACTATTAATGATCTATATTTTCATGTATAAAATATATCCCGAAACATTTATTATCCGGAATGCGTTTAAAGAATACTAAAGATATCAACATCCCGAGAGGAGAATCACAACATGATCCAGATGAAAAAAAGCAAGCTAATTGCGGCTTTGATCGTCTCCACGGCGATGGTCCTCAGTGCGTGCGGGGATAAATCGGACACAACAAGCAACAATTCTAAAGCCGTTCAGGAGAACAACCCTCCTGCGCAATACGATAATTCCGGTGAGGCTCCGGATAACAGTTCTGCCGGTGAGGTCACGGAATCGGAGCAGGATCGGGTGGTCGCCGAATTTGACGCTTTGCTTCAACAAGAAGGCAACAAACTTCCGGAAGCATTCAACTTTATTAAAAAGCATGTGGATAGCTTAACCCCTGAGCGGGTTTCTCATTTGCTCTTGTCGGTGGAAGATGCTCAAATTGCGAGACTTAGAAGCCTTGCGGACCGTTTTTACGAAGGGAATACCCAGGAGCAGATTGCCAAGATCTACGAAATCGGCGATTCCTTGGATGAAGTGATCGGCAAGGCGACCGACGAAAAACTGAAGGCTTTGCTTACGGAAACCAAGGACAGCGGCTACCAGCTAGATCCGACCGAAGGCATGTTCAATCCGGATCCCAACTATAGGATACTGGCGGCGTATGCCGACAAAGCCACCGGGGACGTAACGGATTATATGCGGTTGAAAGCGAAGGAATCCGCAGAGCGGTCGCTTCGTGACGCCGCTCTTGTCGTCGGTTGGGATGAACTGTTGAACCGGACACTCGCTGCCGAAGACTTCACAAAGCAATATCCGGACTCCCAGCGAATTGAAGAAATGAAGGCTATGCTTACCAATTACACGACGACGGTATTTTACGGAGTGAACAATACCCCGTTATTCGGTTACGACAACAAACAAATGGATCCGGACGCCCAAAAAGCTTATGAATCTGCGCTTAAGGGAGTTGATTCCGAAGCCAGCCCTGTGCTGGGCGATCTGAAGACATTTATGGACGCAGCCGCAAAGGACAAATACAAACTTACGGAGTCGCTGGAGCAATTGCGCGGCGAACTGGCGCCGCTGAATTACGAGTAAACCAGGCCAATTGACCGGGTAGGAGCTTGAGAGATTCTTCGAAGGCATTGGGAGTAAAGGTCGACCCGGAATGAAGGTTGGTCACGTTCTCTGATTGTCACGTTCGTTAATCGGTCTCGGCAGAGAGATGATCTTGTCCGGAGGTTGATCTCTGCTGGGCGGCCGGACTCTTCCGCGGTTGGTCTCGGCTAACGGACACCACGGCCCTTAAAACGCCGAAATCACGGCATTTTAAATTCTAACGGACATGACGGCCCTTAAATGCTGGTTGAACGCCTGTTTTCGGGTCAATGGAGTGAGTTAAGGGACTGTGTGTCCGTTAGTTTTGCAAAGCAGTCATTTTTGATCCAATAGCGGCCCCGGTGTCCGTTAGATTGGAGCTGAGAGAGGAATGGAGCAGTCGAAAGGCAATAAAAGTACGGAAAGGTAAAGGTACCGGAATAGGAGAGGGGCTGACTTAAATAGGAGTGGGCTCCTTTTTTTAACGAAGCCAACAAACTTGGCGAATGCATACGAAAGTCAGATGCTTAAGAAAAAGACCACCGGAGCTAGCTGCTCCGATGGTCTTTCTTCAATTTGGGTGACGGCGGATGGATTTCCGGTCCTGTCACGGATTCATAAACTGCCCCTTCACTAACAGGCGCGACAGTACCACTGCCGCTTCCGCACGGCTGGTGATGCCTTGCGGTGCAAACCGTTCATCCGATTGCCCCTGCATAATTCCTGCATTAAGCAAGGTCTGCATGTCTTCGCGCGCCCAATCGTGAATTCGGGCCGCATCTTGGAAGCTGTCAAGCGTGGTGGCTGATCTCAAATCGCCATCCGCATCAAGCAGCTTCATGGCCCGCGCCGCCATTACAGCCATTTCTTCGCGGCTAACTGCAGCGTTCGGGCGGAAAGTTCCGTCGGCATATCCCTGAATCAGGCCGGCATCGGTTGCCGCGGAAGCGGCCTCCCGGAACCAGTCGCCCGCCTTCACATCCTCGAACCGACCGCTGTCAGGACCGCTGCGCAAATCCAGCGCCCGTACCAGCATTGCCGCAAACTCGGCGCGCGTCACGGATTGCCCTGGTCCAAAGCGGCCGTCAGGGAAGCCGTTTACGATCATCCGGGAAGCGAGCTTCCCGATGTCACTATTTGCCCATTGACCGGATAGATCGGAGAATGTTCTTTCATTCACCGCCACGGTAAATATTCCGTTCGCGTCGGTCTTGAACGTAACCGTCGTCGATCCGTCCGAGTTGGCCTGGAACAAGGCCGGTACATATCGGAGCGTACCCGTGGAAGGATCGTAGTGAAGTCCGACCGCAGTCTGCGGATTCAAGGCTCCTTCCAGCGTAAGCAAACGTTCTACATACCCTGAACCATACCGAGGTATCGCCGTTTCTTTACCGCCTTCAGTCACTGCCACCTTAAATTGTGCGGCATTTCCCTGCAGCTTGACGCCTTGCTTCGTCGCTGCTTGAGCAATACCGGACTCTGCTTGCTCTGAATCCGTAAGCTTCGTCAAGCTGAACTTCACGACCGCCCGACTGGCATCACTGACCCCGGCTTGGTTCAATAAGCCTTCCACATAACTTAGCGGGAAGCGAACCTCCGCCTTCGCTGCGGTATCGACCACGGACAGTATAGCGTCCGGATGGGAAGAAGCTGCCTCAAGAAGAGCACCTGCATTAAAGCTTGCGTTTCCTTGTTCGTCCGTTTTAATTTCGATCCGGTTTTGGCCGGATGTAAGAGCCGCTTTCAATTGGTCGTCGAAGGAAGTGGTCCCGGTGGTTGAAGGCGTAGTAACGGAACTGCCGCCTCCGCTGCTGCCACTACCTCCGCCGCTGTTCCCCGGATTTCCGGGCTCGGGATCGCCCGGATCAACGACCGGCTTCTTGGCGGAAGCGAAGCCCTGGTTGATTTCCTTGAAGGAGAATCCTCCCGCCGGATTGGACACCATCTTCATCCGGTCGCCGCGCACGATGACATTGTCAACCGTGGCGGAGCCTTTCAAGTTCGGCGTTACGTCTACGCCATGGGTGCCCGCTCCGTCGATGACCAGATTTTGCAGCAGCACATCATTCATTGCGAAATCGCCATGCAGGATCAGACCGGAATAGGTGCTGTCCTTCGCCACATTGTCGCGAACGACGATCTTTCCGTTCATATTGCTTTCCCCGGCGAATACCCACAACGCCCCCAGGCTGACGCTATATCCGGAATCGTAGCTGCCGGTGCGGATCAGCGTATTGCGTTCCACCACCGTGGTTCCTTCGAACGGTTCCGCGTTAAACCGGGTCGAAACCGCGATGCCCGCACCGTTTGTTACCGTTTCTTTCACGAGGTTATCTTGTATTTTGTTGTCCCTGCCGCCGAATACCACGATATTGTCGGCCAGCCATGGCAAGGATACCGTATTGAAGCGCGCCGTATTGTTTACGCTCGGCGTCCGCTCCGCACCGTTCACGTCGCCCAGCTTCGGATCGGTGAACGACCACATGGCAATGCCGTCGTCGCCAGGATAACGGATATCGCTCTGCTCCATCATGCTGTTTCCGGTGCCCACCGCGAAATTGATGCCATCCGCCATCAGATTGCGGATGCGCAGTCCCATCATGTACAATCCGTTCGTGCGGGCCGTCTCTCCTGCCGTTTGAGTCAGCCAAAGACCGGCCTTCGTATGCTCGATCCATACATGCTGGATAACCGAACCCGGACCGAACGCTCCATGGAACGCATTCGTGACGGCCTCGTCATCGCGGACGTTAATGCCACCATCGATCAGCAAATCGTAGACCTCCACTTTGCCTCCATGACCGAAAAATTTGGCTCCGTTCAAAGTCGTATGCCACATTCCCGCGCCGCGGATCACCGCTGATTCCAGATCCAGCAGTTCATCGCCGAAATCAAACGAACCTTCCGGGAACCAGACGCCCTTCCCTTGATTCACCGAAGCCGTCAGGGCGTCTTTAAATGCCGCAGTATCATCCATGCCGTCATTCGGAACCGCACCGAAATCGGTTACGGACAAGAATCCTTCCGCCGGCATTCCATACGCATCCTCTACCTGTTCCATTTCCACGAGATCAATGACGTAGGATTCCGCCCGGTCACCGGCATCTTTTTGCAGCTTGATGACCGCCCCAGCAGGGACGTCCCCGATCAGCGCATGAATTTCATCAAAGAAGCGGTGTCCGCTGCCTTGGCGCGGATCGTTAGACCAAGGATAGCTGCCGTATTCCCAGGCATACTTGGAAGTCAGGCGCAAAGTTTGTTTGAATACGCCGTCCACGTACAAGGACAAGGTTTCATCCGCGCCTTTCCCGTCGGCGCTGTCAGGAATCGAATAACGGAGCACTAAGGAATTTGCCGGTTTGGCAAGTGAAAACTCGACGAAATCGCCGCTCTCATTCAGGCTTACCGCCTGACGCCCGGAAGCCTCGGAAGCGATGCTGCGGAATTTACGCGAAGGCTTGATGATCGTGCCGTTACTCTCGCTATCCTCCGCTTCATAACTGGTGTATGACACAGTAGCTCCGCGATATTTTTTGTTCACGCTATTCTTCACCATCAGGGAGTTGATGGCCGTAATGTCTTGGCCCCCCTGCGTACCTTCCAGCGAAACTGAGTTCATACCTCTGCGCAAATTCAGCTTCACTTCGGCCGTTTTCCAGCCGCCATCCTGCGGGAGAGACAGCTCTTGCTGCGGATAGCCGTTGACGATAAGTTGAAGCCGTCCCTCTGCACCGGAGTCGTTCCGGTAGCGAATAACCCCTTCATATACCCCGGCATGATCACCATGTACGGCAAAGCGAAGAACATTGTCGCCGCTAAGATCGGAAGAGCAC
>DJTQ01000071.1:0-7164 GCA_002439285.1 Paenibacillaceae bacterium UBA6304 | reverse complement strand
AAACCCGCCATAATTCTTCCGTTGGGGTTGCGCCTTCTCCATAATCCGCTCCTTGCGCGGTGTCCAGCAATTTCCCCGAGGCTTTTGCATTCGATAATGTGAAGTAACCTAATTTCTCCTCGACAATCCATTCCGAATCCAAGGATTTGCCGGACGCGGAAATCGTTGGCGCGTTCTTTTCATTCAACGCCAGATAATGACCTGTAGCGATATTCTTGATCAAATGGCGGCCATTGAAATCCTGCATCAGCCATTCGCCGGACGTCTTAGCACTTGCCACGTCGGAGTAGACCAGCTTGCCGCTTGCTTCAGCCAAGACTTTACCGCTTTGTCCCTTGGGCGAAATCGTGATTTTGTTTGTATCGTCCTGCACTGGAGTAGCCGTATTCAGATTACGCGGTTCCGCCATTTCAGGCGTCTTGAATTCTTCCGGCGCCGGAACGAGACTCCATTGCACCGAGCCCCAGGAGGACGGCAGAAGCCCGCGTTCCGCATAGCCGGTATTATTTTGCACATGGATATATTCGTCGTCGTAATCGCCGTACTGACTGCGGATCGTCACATTAACGCCGTCCTCCGCCCGCGTCACCGACCAGGAAGATGCTCCGTCAGCCGCCGGCGAATCGTGGCTGCTCTCCAAAAACGTATAGTCTTCGGTCAAGGTCAGATAATGACCGGTCGCCCGGTTCTGAATCAGCTTAGTTCCGTTATCTTGGGAGATGATCGTCCAATGGGAATAGCCGTTATCCGCCTCCAAATTCCCGTACAGCACCACGCCTCCCGGATTTTCATACAAGTAGGAGTCGCCCGTTACGCTCTTGATTCTTACCTGCGTATCTGGGATAGGCTGCTCCGGAATCGTCACAGGTTCGGCGATAAAAGCCGCTTCGGCCCGTTCGCCCGCGCCGGGTGCCCTGCTCACTTTGAAAACCGGACTTCCTTCTTCATTCTCGGCTGCATACAGGTAATGTCCGGTCCAGCCGCTTTTGATGGTCACTTCATCACTTCCCGGCTTGGGTTCGACCACCCATTTAATGCTGCCCCAGACCTCGTAAACCTCGGTCCGGGTTTCCACCGGCAGCGCCGGCTCATCCTCGGCTTCTACCTGGGCATCGGCCAGATTTTGTATGGACAGGGATCGCCCGCTGCCTTTATTCTTCATGATAACCGCACCGCTTCCGCCCGACTGTTGCAAAAACCAGACCGAATAGTCGTCCGGCGCACCATATGTGGCATCGGCAACGGATTGGGCACCTTCCGCGTCCTTCAAGTAGAGCCCGTCGCTATTCTTCAATTGGAAGCGGAAATAAGGATGGGTCTGCTCCGTCACGGGGATGAACCTCCACTGCGGGCTGCCCCAATTCGGATTAATGACACTGTACTCCGCATACTTGGTCAGATTTTGCAACGAAATGAATTTGCTGAAAGGTTCCCCGGGCACTTTGTCGATCACGCTGCTGATCACATAAGTTCCGCCACCGAGGTTTTTGGCGCTCCAAATATAGGATTCGGGTACGTTTCCGGGGTCTGCGAGCGCAGTTACCTGGATATGACCGTCAGGCATATCGGCAATATTCATGTAATGCCCGGTCTCCCGGTTCTGGAACAGCTTGCGCCCCTGATGCTTGACTACAAGCCACTGGTCGCGCTGATCGTCCTCCCGGGGATTTCCGTATTTCAGCGTTCCGTCCTGGTTTTCATAGAGATAAAACGGCTGCCAGGAATTTTGAATGCGAATGTAAGCGTCTGACCCATCCACCGGCAGAGTCGGATCGATCATTTCCCATTGTGCTCCAAGGCTTCCGGCATCTCCGCTGACAATCATGCTATCGCCAGCTCCGAGTGAAATATACTGTCCGGGCAGTCCTTTGTTTTCGATCGTTCGATAATCATCGTAATCTTCCGATGCCGTAAGCGACCATGTATACGTCGCATTCGTCACGCTGACGGGACCAGTCAGCAGGTGACTACCGTCGGTGTTCAAATAATGATTACTGGCGGCATTCCGGATTCGCTTGCTTGTATCATAATCCTCCACGATCCATAAATACCGGTCGTCGGAAGTCCCGCCTCCGCCACCGATAGCTCCATGCTTCACCGTTCCGTTGTCCTCATAAAGAAAATCGGTAGCCGCTTTGGCATCACTATAAGCCCCGATCCGGACCGCCGGTAACTCCGACACCGGTTTGACCTTCCATAAGGCGTTTACGCCGTCGGCTCCGCCCGCCCAATCGTTGGAGCGGACGTCATCATCGTCCGGAAATTGCGGATTCATCCAGTTTCCGGGCATTTCTGCGTTCTCAAACACGACGAACCCCGGCAGGCCGGTCGCATCCTTCATATTCCACAAACTTAAGCCCGGTTTATCCGGTAAGGGATCACCGGTTAAGATCCCAGCCCAGGTCGTTTCGTTCTGCAAAATCACATGACCGGTGCCCTTGTTGCGGATGGTGACCATCCCGCTTCCGTCCTGTTCCAGCAGCCACTGGGCGGATGGATCATCGGCCGCCTTAACGCCGTGTTTGACCTGCCCGTCCTGTTCAAAGACGACATTCCCGGGGCGCATCAAACTTACGATGCGAACCGCTGCATCATCGACCGAGATAAACGCCCACTGCGGACTTTCAAACGTAATATTAATGTCCGAACTGGCCTCGGCAAAGCCGAGCTGGTCTTCTTCGTGAATGACCAGGTTTCCTTCCGGCACGCTTGCGCTGCGGACGACCATGAACCCGTCTCGATTGGACTTGTCGATAATCCATTGTTCCGCAGCGGTGTCCGACGATGCGGTTGTAGTTAGGGGCTGATTGCGCTGTGTCGTGCGGGCCAGGGATATGTAGTTACCGGTCTTGCTGTTCTTGATCCGCGAGATGCCGCCTTCGGTCACTACGATCCACTGGGCCGATTCGTCGCTTTGATTGGTCATCCCATACCGAACGATACCGTTCGAATCTTCGTACAAATAATTGCTTTTCCATTTGTTCTTGATCATCACTTTTCCTGCCGGAATGTCTCCGGCTCCGGTCCCGCCGGTAGCTGCTTGCGCCGGATATGCGGGTAATGCGCACAAAATCAACAATACAGCAAGCAACCCCGCAATCATCGGCCTGATTTTTCTCAATTTACATCGACCTCCTTTGTTATTTTAGTGGAGTTCAAAAAGTCAGGTTTTCAGGACCAAGAAGGTTGGATGAAGCCAGGGACTGAGTAGCGGAACGTACATTAGGTACGTGAGCAACGGAAGGCCCGGCTGAATTCAAGATTCGACGTCGAATCTGCTTCAAGATCTGCTTCGTCGTGGGAAGATGACTTTTTGAACAACCTCTTAAAGGTATTTTCCTCCTTCATCTTAAGTTAAGAGCGCTTTCATTCCGGTGTGCGTTTGTATGAAAAGAATGTGCATTGTTATGGATTACATAGCCATTAGACAAAAAGAGCCGCCCTGCGAAATATTCCCGCAAGAGCGACCCTTTTATTATCCTAATCAGGTCACGGTCGAATCTGACCCCATTAGCCGCCGATCCATCTACGTTCGGTGTCGTTGTCGATTCCCCTCTGCCGTTCTTCCAGCGTGATTCTGCAACTTGCCGACAACGCCTCCACCGCCAAAACAGACGAAATTAGCTCCATATTCATCCGGTCATGATAAAGAACCCGGTTCACCGTCTCCAGCGTAACCCCCGCGGGATCTCTTTCCATGAAAGCCAGCGGTTGCCGGATGCTCACTATACCCTCCCGGAGCACCCTGAGGTAAAACCCGGTAAAGCCGCTTTCCTGAAACCACAGGGGCAGCTGTGGAGACGCAAACCGTTTAGCCAGCTTGTGGCATGGGGGGCGCGGCTGCGAAATTTGAATCACGGCCTCGCCCCAAGTAAAGATGTCGCCAACGCACAAGTCGCTTTCGGTTATTCCTTCAATCGTCATATTCTCGCCGAAGTCCCCGTAATTCAGTTCCTGATTCAGCACCTTGGAAAAATAGCGGTAATGCTCGGCCGAGTGCATGCTGAGCACCTTATTCGGACCGCCATGACGAAGGCGGTTAGCCTGGGCGTCTCCTTCCAGATTCAGCTTGGTGAGTTGAAGATCGTGCTGCATGGGATATTTTTGAATCGCCGTAATGACTTCTTTACCTTCATACACCAGCCTCGCCGGTTGTCCAACATTGACAGACAATAATGTCAGCATTATTCATCTCCTCCGTTCCTGCGGTATTATGACGACCGTTACGCTTGAGAGGCTTCCGCCAGCCCAGGGGTTTTGTCCGCAGGAGGCAGCACGGCATCTTCCCTCTTCCGATGGTTCCGAATCAGCCGGAACTGCGCCGGACCGGCCAAAAGCAGCAGCAAGGCAACCGCCGAGAACATCACACCGCCGCCGTAATATTCAAACAGCAGACCGAATAACAGCGGGCTTAGCAGTTTGGGAATCGACATATACATCCCGAATATGGCGTTATATTTTCCACGCATATTGTCCGGGGCGATTATGGAGACGTATTTTTGCAGATGGGTCATGCCGATGATTTCCGCCACCGTAAATATAAGTTCAACCAGTACCAGAATATAAAAATGACGGGCAAAACCATAACCGAAGCCAACGACGGCAAACAGGGCATAGCTCAGCAATATCATCATTTGCGGAGAACGTCGCTCCGTTTTTTTGGCAACCCACACCATCGCCGCCACGACGACTACCGAATTGATCGTCATCAAAATGGCGAATAGGGACGACGCGTTGGCAAAATGCTCCTTTAAATGGAGCGGGAATGTCGTCTCCACTTGGGAATACAGCACGCCCACCGGCAGCGTGAACAAGGTAAACCAGTACAGCAAGCGGTGGTCGCGGAACGTAACTTTGGGCGTTGCCGCTCTCTGCTGTAGGCTGTCCTCGGCTGAAGGAGCGGGCACCGTCTCGGGCACCTTCCACCACACCAGCAGGGCAAACAGCAGGAATGAAGCCGCAGAAACCGAAAACACGGTACTTTGGTTCCATGAGTAAATAAGCAACCCCAGTAATGGGCCGACCGCTCCCCCCACATTAATCGCAGTATGTATGAGGGCGAACACTTCCCCCCGTTTTTCGGGAGGGACCACGTCAGCGACCTGCGCGTTGGCGGCCGGCAAGAACATAGGCATACCCATGCCGTTAATCACGGACAGTACGGCAAATTCCCAGACTTGGTCGGTAAAGACGAAGCCGAGCATGCAAGCCCCCTGAATCAGCAGGGCAAACAGCATTACCGGTTTGCGTCCGTAACGATCGGCAATCCCCCCGCCCCAAAAGCTCAGCAGGATTCCGGCGAGCGGCTGCAAACCTACGATCAGCAACGGAAGCAGGATGGAGCCGTTCAGTTTATCCGATAAATAAAATACAAAAAACGGTCTTAGCATAAAGGTAGTCGTCGCGCATAAAGCGGTCCCGAATACCCGGATCCAGATCACGGCATTGTATTGGGATAAAGAAGCGAAAAAACGTTTCATCTTAGCCCATACCCATATGATTGTTGCCTTCGCAGGATAATTCCCACGTTCTCAGCTCGTAGGATTCCACCCCGGCTTGCACGTAAGGGTCTTTTTCGGCAACCGCCTTCGCTTCTTCGTAACTGGCTGCCTTAATAATGACCATTCCGCCGCGGTAATCGGTGAACGGACCGCACAGCACAAGCCTGCCTTGACGGTCCAGTTCCTTCAAATGCCCGACATGGGCCCGGATCAACTCTTCCGACATTTCCCGGCCGGGAATCACGGACAACAAAATGACGTAACGAATATCTTCTTCTCTGGTTATATACATGAGGATCGCTTCCTTTTTTTTATTTTCTGCTGCTTTGGTATCGGTCTTTCCTCCGTTATGTTCAAGTGGCAAAAAGACCGCTGTCTACCTGCTCCTTTGACTGCGCTGCCTCCGGGGGAAGCCAGCAATGCGGATCCTCCGCCATATGGGTCTGATAATAACCGTAAGCAACGCCTCGGCAACCGCCGCAACGTTCGCGGATCCGGCAAGTTCCGCATTTACCTCCCAGATGGCTGCGGTCGCGCAAATCCGAAATGACAGACGATTCATCCCATATTTCACGGAAGGGTTTATCTTTCACGTTTCCGATACCGACCGGCAGCATCACACAAGGAGTAACCGTGCCGTCCGGGGCAATATCCCCCTGGCCCGTCCCCGCCTGACAGCCGCGGAAAGCTTCCTGCCGCACCAACGACGAATCGACCAGAGCCATTTGCGCCAAATGGCTGGTGAACTTCATCCTGCCGGCATACTCCCGGCGCTTGTTCGCCCAAAGGCGGGCGATCTCCTTCCATTTCTCGGCCGAAAGGTCCATCCCCTGGCTGCCCCGGCCAACCGGGACGAATTGGGATAGATTGAACAAATGAATACCCTGTTCATAAGTGAATTGAATAACACGCTCCAAATCATGTACATTGTCCCGGTGCGGCGTAAAACAGACATGCGTCTGCAACCCCGCCTCCCTGCAGGCATGCATCGCGGCTGTTGCTTTCTCGAACAACCCGGGCAAGCCGCGCACTTGATCATGAACCGGTCCCAGTCCGTCAAGACTGATCTGGACGCGGTGCAACCCTAGCCGTTTCAGCTCATGAGCCCGCTCCTTTTGAATCCACCAGCCGTTGGTACCGAGTCCGACCTGCATATTTCTTTTCACCGCATGAGAAATCAGTTCGTCAATGTCGGGTCTAAGCAGAGCCTCGCCACCCGATAGCGCCAAATCTACGACACCCAATTCGGACAGTTGGTCAATCAGGTCGAGGGCCTCTTTCGTGTCCAGCTCCCCGGGCAAGCGGCAGCCCGCACTGGAGGAACAATGAACGCAGTGGGCGTTGCACAGATTCGTGACCGCCCAGACCATATGCAGCGGATAGCGGAGTATGAAACTCATGAAACCCCTCCTCTTCTTTATGATAGTTTCGCGTGTTCCGGTGGTCCGGCAATCACCCGGAGTGGCGGTTCTTCCAGCAGGCGACCGTCCAGATTTGCGAGCTGCCTCTCCGTCAAATCCTCGATCCTGTCCAGCACTTCCTGAAGGGTAACCATCTCCCTCCCTGGAAGCCAGGCCTGCGCCATCGAAATCATCCTGCTATCCGTAGTGGAAGCATCTACCGCCAGTTGGGTCTTGATCTTATTTTTTGCCCGCCGAAGTTC
>DJTQ01000011.1 GCA_002439285.1 Paenibacillaceae bacterium UBA6304 | reverse complement strand
GTTCCATTTACAAGACTGCTTATAAAATGACAAAGACCCGCTCATCGAGCGGGTCTTTGTACAAAATGGAGGCGAGGGGAGTCGAACCCCTGTCCGAAGGCAACGCCACATAGGTTTCTACGGGTGTAGTGACAGTTTTGATGTCACCCTAGAGACTCCCTGTCACCGGATTCCCTTCGGGTCAGCCTGATTATCTTCTTCCGTCGACCCCAGGCGGAGACCGATCGGCGTATCCCACTAAAGTTGGGCCCTAGTCTCGGCACATGGGCGATGCAGAGGTAGAGCTAGCTCACAGGTTATTAAGCTGCGAAAGCTAAGTTGTTGTTTTGTTTGCCGTTTAATAGGCTTTAGCGTTGATAAAGCGGACGCGTCCCCACTACCCGCTACCCATGCTCGATCTACCCCCGTCGAATCCATAAACGCCCCCGCATAAAAAGGTTCCTGCGGTCAGCCGTCCCGGATAATCATTCGGTCGGTCAGCATCAAGCAAAGGAGCTAATACAAACTTACTACTACTTCTATATATAAACAGCTATATGCTGCTTACATCACTTAGTATATCACATTGTATAGAAAGATACTTCATAACTTGCTGGAAAGCTTGGCAAAAGTACACTTGGCGGAAATTCCCGTACACACTCTAGACTGAACCTTGTCTTCAGAGCCAGGCCAGCAGCGTGTTTACTTTGCTGCTACCACCAACACCAACGTTTCAAACTAAATCGGTCTACCAAGGTATCCCACCACTTCATCTTATCTTACCTTCTAGCTCTCTATCGCGCTACCTTCTGCTTCTCCCGTAGCACGCGCTGAATGTCGCGTTGGGCATCGCGTTTGGCGGCGGATTCGCGTTTGTCGTACTGCTTCTTCCCTTTACCAAGGCCAAGGAGCAGCTTAGCGTAGCCGTTCTTGATATAGATCTTCAACGGTACGATGGAGTAGCCCTCTTGCTTAGACAAGCCAAGCAGCTTGTTGATCTGAGCTTTATGCATCAGTAACTTGCGCGTCCGAGTCGGGTCCAGCGGATTAAACCGATTGCCCTGCTCGAAGGGGCTGATATGCATGTTATGGATGTGGATTTCACCGTTCCGGATTGTCGCAAAAGCGTCCCCGATATTCACCCGAGCGTTCCGGATCGATTTGATCTCCGTGCCGGTGAGTACCATGCCCGCCTCGTAGGTATCCTCGATGAAATAGTCATGGGAAGCTTTTTTATTCTGGGCCAGCACCTTGCTGTCATTCTTCTTCGCCATGTTCATCCTCCTCATCCTTATAACTAACAGACTCTAATTGTATCAACTCCCCGGGCCAAAATCAAGAAACCCCCTGAATTACGGGGGGAAGATCCCATCTTCTAAACAACAACACGCAAGCCCGAACGAAATCCCCCGATTACGGCTAGAATAGTGAAGCTAAGACCTTGGATGACGTTACCATCAATAAAATCCTCCGGCTGAAATAATGATAAGTTCGATAAGTCCCTTGTTCATCATAAAAAAATGGCAGCCTAGGGACCACAAACATCAGGTTCCGTAGGACTGCCACTTTACATTATTGATTATATTGTCTTCTCTGGCTCGCCAGCCAATCTTTGCGGAGATCCGCCTGCCAAGGAACCGAAGTTAAGGAAGACTCTGCTCTAATGCGGCAACATGGATTGAAAGTCATCTCTGCTCGATTTATTCGCATGATAAAAGACTACGTCCCCTTGCAGTAATTGATATTGGTAGCCATAAGCATCCCTAACAAGACTCCTGAATCCTTCAAGTTTCCACTGACTGCCGGTCGGCAGCATCTCTGGCGCGTTTATATACTGTAGATAAGGATTCTTAGTATCGCCATCCTGAATGGTTTCAATATTGAAATTGACGATAATATATCCGTCTTTTAGAAAAATCGGCGATTTCTCGTCAAGGCCGCCATGAGTTCTTCCCCACTCAGCTATATTCAAGCCCTTGCTTACAACGTATGGCGCTGCGGGAAGACTGTATTCAGCGTACCATTTTTGAACGGAGGTATTTGCTCGCTGTTCATCTACTCCGTAGGGGAGACCTGTTTTCGGACCGATAAAAGTCCTTAACTGCTCCGGCAGTATTAAGAGTGAGAACCATCCTACCGGTGTTTTTTGCTTCGTATATTTATCGATGTACCAATTTGTATATTCCTGCTTAGACCTTCCGTTCAACTGTGCGGGTGTGTAGTATTTGTCATACTTATATCCTGCCGTATCGGTCAATTGAGAGACCGGTACGTTGCGAAGCCGCTGATTCAGGATAACATAACGTTCGACTTTATCATCGGCAGAGCCGATTTTTATAAATTTCTTAGCATTGGTGTGATAGTAAAGATCCACGGGCTCCCGCTGGGTTCCATCTTTTTTTACAAAATAAAACGTCGGGGTGATTTTAATCCCATCGAGCTTGTCCATCATATTTCCTTTTGTTTTAAAGTCGAACTTAAAATGATATCCCGTCTTGATCACTACGTTTTTGTAAAGCGGACTGCTTCCAGGAATGATCGGTAGCGTATACCGGGCACTATTCCCCCGCGGTACTCCGTCAATATCGTTTAAACCTACCCAATACCTTGCGCCGGTAGGAGTTGCGCTCCCTTTTGCCGTGCTGAATACCCCTTCCCAATTGTAATCGGCAATGTCCGTAATCCGAAAGTCGAACACACGTCCAATGACATCGACCGGGACCGTGTCGTAAGCAATATGATGAGTAAGGTCCAGGTTAGCATTAGTCTGTTCCGAGGCGTCGTCTGGCGCATTATGAGCGATAGTTCGAAACTCTACGTCATAGAATCCCTCATCGACCCAAACCGGTAAGAAGAACGTGAATATTTCCTCGTCTTTGTCGACTTCAATCCAGGTGTTTTTGGGATGAAAGCGAGTTTTTTGATCACCTTCATATACGTCAAACGGGAAACGCACCTCTTTCTTGCCAATATATTTAAGAAAATTATTATAACCATAACCCTTATAATGGGTATGCTGTCCACTGTTCGGCATTTCTATCTCGAAAGGCCGATCGAGGATGATTGCGGCCCGGCCGGTAGCTGGTCGGGTTTTCTGATTATGCTCCTTATCGTCAGAGACGTCTGGATATATGACAACCGGCGTATGCACGGTAACCGGATTAATGTTGTAAATCGGATAATTTACATCCGAACCTCCGTTAATATTTCCGCGCATGATGCCATAATATATCGTCCCAGTGCTGGGCTGATTCGCTTTGTTGGTCTTCCACATCGGAATAAGATTACCCGGGCTATATAGCACGTTTTGATCAATTTCCGGCGGAGCCGGGATTTGCCCGGGGGTATTCCCCGCTCTCTCCGTCAGCGAGCCGTCCATAATCGTGGTGCCATTAAAGGTAAACGTATCATTACTAACCTCGACTTCCTCAACCTCCTCCTGAGCGAAGGATTCCAAATCTTCTCCGGAGACATCGGGCTTCACTTCTCCTCCCGACTTGCTTCCAGGCGGCGCCTCCACTGTACTTGATGGGGAAGGCGGTATATATTCCCTTGTTTCTGCCGTAGCATAGTTAGGCGGGCTATACCCGCTTGGCTGAATTTGAATGCCATTACCGTCAAAAGCATAATTCCAGAGTGCCGCCTCATCAATTTCGTACACTTCCAAATTGTCGATCTGCCAATACGAATATTCCCTTTCGATCGTGTACGTCTTGGTTACAATTTCCGTCTCTCTCTGCGGATCGGGCTCTTTCCCAACGGTACCATCGGGCTTTGTCACTTCTTTTTTCGGGTCCCAAGACAACTCATAATCCCGATTCACCGTAATTTCGAAGGTACACTTTCCGCTCATTTCTACAAACCGGTTCTGAGTCAGATAACTCTTAGCAAACACATTGCCATACAGGCTTTCCGTGGTAGGAATTCCGTCCAACACGTCAAACCTTTCGCTGCCCCGGGAATCGGCCTCAATCATTGCGCTTACCTCAGGATCATTTAGAGGTACATAGATCTCATCGCTAGGGGATGGCTCAGTGCAACCTGATTCAGGAGGATCCGGTGTTCCGCTATCCTTAGGTCTGTAATACATATACAGTTTGTAATTATCAAAACTGCCGTCATAAACAAGCCTCGGCGGTGCACTTTCAATGATCTCTCCTTCAGGTGCCTCTCC
>DJTQ01000348.1 GCA_002439285.1 Paenibacillaceae bacterium UBA6304 | reverse complement strand
AGTTCGTGAGCATCATGGGTGCTTCGGGCTCCGGGAAAACGACGCTTCTGAACGTTCTGTCCTCCATTGATAAAGTCAGTGTCGGCAGCATCAAAATCGAAGGCAAGGAATTTACGGGTCTGAAGGAACGGGAATTGGCCGAATTTCGGAAGCACCACCTGGGCTTTATTTTTCAAGAGTACAATCTGCTTGATACACTAACGGTAAAAGAGAACGTACTGTTACCTTTATCGATCAAGAACGTGTCCAAAAAAGAAGCCGATCAGAAGTTTCAAATGGTCGCCACAGAGCTCGGCATCTTTGAGCTTAGACATAAATATCCGGGCGAAATCTCCGGCGGACAGAAGCAGCGGACATCGGCGGCACGTGCGTTTATTCATGACCCCAGCATTATATTCGCGGATGAGCCGACAGGGGCTCTCGATTCCAAATCGGCTTCCGATCTGCTCAACAAGCTAAACGACTTGAACCAGAAAATTTCATCGACGATCGTGATGGTGACGCATGATCCGGTGGCCGCGAGTTATTGCAGCAGAGTCGTGTTCATTAAAGACGGACAAATCTACACTCAGTTGAATAAGGGCGAGGAATCCAGACAAGCGTTCTTCAATGACATCATCAAGACTCAGGGCGTACTGGGCGGTGTTCAGGGATGAATATTAATTACCTGATCTACCGGAATTTGAAGAAGAACCTCAAGAATTATTATTTGTATGTGTTTGCGCTAATCTTTAGCGTCGCTCTATATTTCGCATTTGTTACCCTGCAATATGATCCGGCGTTGGATGAAATGAAAGGATCGGTGAAGGGGGCGGCCGGTCTAGCCGCTGCGTCCGTCCTACTAGTGGCCATTGTCGCCATCTTCCTGCTGTACGCTAACACGATCTTTATTAAACGGCGCAGCAAAGAGATCGGACTGTTTCAATTAATCGGGTTAACTAAAGGGAAAATATTCAGGATTCTGAGCAGCGAAAACCTGATTCTATACTTCGGCTCTATGCTGATCGGGATTTTCATCGGTTTCTCCTGCTCGCGGCTGCTATTGATGATTTTGTTCAAAATTATCGATGTAGAAGCCTCTGCGTCCCTGAATTTTTCATTCAAGGCTTTAGTTCAGACCATTATTGTATTCGCGGTAATTTATCTGCTCATTATGATCATGAATTACATGTTCATCAAACGTCAGAGTATTCTGTCCCTGTTTCGTGCAGTATCGACTACAGAGAATAAAGTCCGTAGAATGCCCCTGATTGAAGTCATTATGGGCTTGCTTGGGATCGGCCTTATTCTGTATGGGTATTACACGTCGACCAGGCTGTTTAGCGGCGATTTTATCGAGATGAACGAACTGTTTACGGCAATGATCCTGATCTTGGGATCCGTCATTATCGGGACGTATTTGTTTTATAAAGGATCGGTCAGTTTTATTTTCAATGTGATCCGGAAAAGCAAAGGCGGTTATTTATCCCTGAATGAAGTGTTGTCGCTCTCGTCGATTATGTTCCGCATGAAATCAAACGCTTTGCTGCTGACCATTATCACAACCGTCTCGGCACTGGCGATCGGCTTACTGTCTTTAAGCTACATTTCATACTATTCCGCGGAAAAGTCTGCTGAGCAAAGCGTTCCTAACCATTTCTCCGTTATGCATGAGGAGGATGTTGTGAAATTTACAACGGCGCTTCAAAACGAGCATATCGGTTTCAAGGAAATCCGGCGGGATGTCACGATGGTGGATGTAAATGTCTCCAAAATCATTAGTTCAGATATGGGTGGAGAAGAGAACGATATTATGACTCTACCCATCGTCAGCGATGAGTCGGTGGATGGAGTGGATATAGGGCCGGATGAGATCTTGTTTGCCGGTTCCAATGATGCTCTTACGCAATTCGTAGGTATCCGTGATAAAGGTGAAGTTGAAATCATGGGACAGACGGGGTCCTTAAAACAGAATCTGATCGGTAAAGATAAAGACAGTGTAGTGTCCTGGTATTATACGGGAAACTTGGCAGCTGCCGTCGTGGATCAAACAGTCTATGAACGGTTTGCGAAAGATTTCAATCCAGATCTGCAAAGGAAAAACCGGATGTATCTCGGGATCGATATCGTTGATTCCTCGATGCTTAACAGAGCTAACGAGCTCTATAAAGAAATGGGCTTTGACGACAAACCCGGTTATAACTCTCAGTTGCAGCTCACCATGAATACGAAGGGGAATATGGGCTTGATCATGTTCATTGTTGCATTCCTAGGGTTGACCTTCCTTATTACTTCGGGCTGCATTTTGTATTTCAAACAGATGGATGAAGGGGAGGAGGAGCGGCCGAATTACACGATCTTGCGGAAGCTCGGGTTTACGCGCGGGAATTTACTCCGGGGAATTCAGTTTAAACAGTTGTTTAATTTTGGCATTCCTTTAATCGTTGGGCTAGCTCACAGTTATTTTGCCGTTAAATCGGGCTGGTTCTTATTCGGTACGGAATTATGGACGCCAATGATTATAGTTATGCTGCTGTACACGGCTCTTTATTCCATCTTCGGAGTTTTGTCGGTGTTGTTCTACAAGAGGGTAATTAAAGAATCCTTGTAATATCAAAAATAAAGCCAGGATCGGCAGTACAGCGATCCTGGCTTTGTGTTTTTATCCGGCAAAAATATGATTACCTATCTTGACCTTCTGCGGGCGGGACCAAATCCATTCGCTCGTCGCCGTCTCCGGATTAAAGTAGTATAACGAGCCGTACGTCGGGTCCCATCCCCGTACGGCATCCTGTGCGGCTAAATAAGCCGTATTGTCGGGAGTCAGCCAATATTGCCCGTCATCCACAGCCGTGAACGCGCGCGGTTGGAATACGACATCCTTGATATTGTCCGGAAACCCTTCGGCTTGAATCCGATTCATGACAACAGCACCCACGGCCACCTGTCCTTTGTAAGACTCTCCTCGAGCCTCACTATATATCACTCTTGCCAGAATATCCATTTCACTCTGATTTAGCGAATATTTTTTTAGCGCCTCTCTGGTTTGAGGACCACTTACTCCGTCTTTCTGCAATCCATAGGTTTGCTGAAAATTTTGTACGGAGCTTTTGGTGGAAGTCCCGTAATAACCGGTTAGCTTCAGATCGAATAAACCAAGTGCTTTCAGTCTGTATTGCAGATCCCATACATCACCGCCTGTACTTCCGACATTTAATATAC
>DJTQ01000266.1 GCA_002439285.1 Paenibacillaceae bacterium UBA6304 | reverse complement strand
AAGCAACGGTACTTCGAGCGGAGTGAACCCCGCTTCAAGCAACAAATCCAGAGCCAACTGCTGTACGGCCCTGTGTAGCAACAAGCCCGGTCCCCTCAGATAGTAGCTTCGGCTTCCTGCTACCTTTACACCTCGGGGGATATCAAGCATTCCGTGCAGAACACCAAGCTCCACATGATCCTTAGCCGCAAACTCCCACACCGGCAGGCTACCCACTCTTCGGAGTTCCACATTGTCGGCATCGCTTATCCCGTGAGGAGTATCAGACGAGGGTACATTGGGCACAAGCAGCATCATTCGATTGAATTCCCGCTCCGCATGATCCAGCCTCTCTGTTAGAGCTTCCAAGCGCCCGTTCAGTTCCTTCAACGAGATTTTCATACGTGCTACTGCCTCTGTCTGTAATTCCCCGTCCTCAGCCGCTACAGCTTTGGCAACCTGCCTCGCTCCTTCATTTCTTTCCCTGCGTAACTCCTCCGTCTCCTGCAGCAGCTTGCGCCGACGTTCATCCCATTTCAACAATTCCTTCACAGACACGTCCAACATTTTTGCATCGGCCGCTTCCTGCACCTTTGTTGCGTTTTCGCGAATCCATCGAATATCCAGCATTACGTCCGCTCCTTTTCTTAAAGTTCAGTTAACCTCTAAAAAAACACAAAGAGCGCCCTCATCCTTGGGACGAGGAGCGCTCTGCTCGCGGTGCCACCCAACTTATTGCAGCGCTCTGGAGCTGCTGCAATCACTTGGTTCCGCGATAACGGGCGGGCCGGTAGACTTAGAAAATTCAGTTACGATTTTCTTGGCGAAAACGCCTCCGAGTTGGATGCTCTTCATCGGCATATTTTACGAATTTTAAATTTAACACAGTATATCTCATTGTTAATCTTAGATCAACTTTTGTTTAAAGACCGTGGCTTTGTCCCCAGGGAGAGTCGCTGATGCCCCACCATAGCAAATAAACCGTGATCGCGATGAATATGAACAACAGGGAATTGTAGAACCACCGGGTAATTTTTATTCGATGGGATGGGAATAGTTCTCTTCTCGTCGGCAGCTCACTCAGATCCACTTCCAAAGTATCAGGTAACTTTTCGATAACGGAATCTTCCGGCGCTATTTTTAAAGGCTGCATCACGTGGTCCACCGAAAACGAGTTCTTGTCCGGCGATTCAGCCACTTCATGATTTAGCATTTCCGATGTTCCAGGACCAGGTGTATCTGTCTCGGCCGTCTCGATCCGGAGCATTCCTTTTCGCGCTCCTCTACTCCTTTTAACTAAACTGCGTTTTCGTGTATGCCGCTCTAATCTGCTCAATCTTTCGTTCATGTTTCCCTCCGATATTTGATAGCTAGTCCTGAGATGAGGTCGATGAGAAAATGACAGACAATCGGGGCCCACAGCGTCCCCGTCTGCACGTAGATAAAGCCAAGCCCGTAGCTGCTGGCAAACACCCAGCCCGTCGGGATCCAATGCTTCAGATAACGGATATGAATCGCCGCAAATAAGATACTGGTCCAATAAGGTCCCAAACCGTGCTGAATCGCACCGCGGAACAACAATTCCTCGCATATCGATACAACTAGCGCGATCACAACGATATGCCAAACGGGACGGTTTTCGAACAGCTTGGTGTTGATTCCCCCGTCATCCAGCGCTTCCTCGAGGACGAATTTGGACAGCAACATGTCGATAAGCAGCATGCAGACGGCAAGCCCGGCACCCCAATAAAGAAACTCCGGAGACTCGGGAAGTTTCAGTACTACAAAAGGGTTTCTTCTCTGGAAGAATAGAATAATTAGACTGACAATTAGAGCCAATCCTTGGGTAAAATAAAGATTGATTAATAGCAAACGATCATCAAGTTGAGAGGGGTCCACTTTCTGGATCTTCACATTGCCGAATTTGAATTTTTTCATAGTTTTCTCAAACCCTGTCTTTTAAAATAGATATCGAAGTCGATAAGTCAATCAGTTAGCCAACAGCATAAGAATGGGCATAAAAACACTTGGTTTGTTCGGGAATGAGCTAAAATTCGACATTATTAAAATCATACCCAAAAAAACGATCGGATTCAAGGCCGCTCCCTACGCTCCCAACACCTGGAACGAAATAGTATTGACACCTCTAACGCGTCATGATACATTATGAAAAATTAGATTTCGCAAAAAACTTTGAAGGAAACAAAGTCGTCCGGAAGCTCCCAGAGAGCCGGTGGTGCTGAGAACCGGCAGTGGAACGACAACTTTAGCGCTCCTGAGTCACTGCGTCGAACCTGTTAGCAAGTCGTAGGCGCAGTCGGAAGAATTCCGTTATCATTCCGTCATTTTGACAATGAGGCTGCACCCGCAAAGGCGCAGTGAATTAGGGTGGTACCACGAACAACTCTCGTCCCTTACTACGGCAGTAGTATGCGGATTGGGAGTTTTTTTATTGCCTGCAACCCTACAACGAGATTAAGTTACCAGTGGTGGCCCTCTTATATCGCCATCCTTTGACACAGTATAACGGTAACGAAGAAAAGCGACTGAGTATGGTAATGCTCCTAGGGGTGTGACGGCGGCTGCGTGCAGCCCGACATTTCCTAAGAAGCAATCCTATAAAAAAGACAAATCAGGAGGTTTGAAATCATGTTTAAAGTATTAGTATCGGACCCAATCAGCGACATGGGGATTCAGCAGCTCATGGACGCAAGCGACGTCGTTGTAGAGAAAAAGACAGGACTAAGCGAGGATGAACTCGTAGGGATCATCGGCGAATACGACGGCCTGCTCGTCCGCAGCCAGACCAAAGTTACCGAGAAAATCATGGAAGCCGGCAAGAACCTGAAAGTCATCGGCCGCGCCGGCGTCGGCGTCGACAACATCAATCTTGAAGCTGCTACCAAACGCGGGATTGTCGTCATCAACGCCCCTGACGGCAACACGATTACGACTTGTGAACATGCTTTCGCCATGATGATGGCCTTGGCCCGCCATATTCCACAAGCCTACGCCAAGACGATTCAAGGAACATGGGACCGCAAGTTCCTTGGCGTGGAGCTACGGAACAAGACGCTGGGCGTCCTGGGTATGGGACGGATCGGCAGCGAAGTCGCCAAGCGCGCAAAGGCTTTCGGCATGGAAATTCTCGGCTACGATCCATTCCTGACCGAAGAGCGTGCCGAGAAGCTTGGGATTACATTGGCCTCAGTGGATGACATCGTCCGGAATGCGGATTTCATGACCATCCATACGCCGCTGACACCGGAAACGAAGCATATGATTTCGCGTCCTCAATTTGAAGTCATGAAGAAAGACATGCGCATTATTAACTGCGCCCGCGGCGGTGTAGTCGACGAAATGGCGCTTGTCGAAGCGATCGATCAAGGGATCGTGGCCGGAGCCGCGTTCGATGTATTTGAGAAGGAACCGCCTGAAGCGGATCATCCATTCCTGAACAATCCGAAAATCATCGTGACGCCTCACCTTGGCGCCTCCACGATCGAAGCGCAAGAAAACGTAGCAATCGACGTTTCGGAACAAGTACTGCATATCTTGCGTAATGAACCGTTCAAGAACGCCGTAAATATGCCTCCGGTAGCTCCAAGCGTCATGAATAAGCTTCAGCCTTACTTCGAACTCGGCGAGAAGATCGGCGCTTTTGCGGCTCAGCTCAATGAAGTGGCTGTTAGTGAAATTCATGTCGATTACGCTGGCGACCTGGCGGAAGTGGATACACAGCCGCTGACTCGTTATATCATGAAAGGCGTACTTTCGCGTCATTTCGGAAATGATGTCAACATCGTCAATTCGATGCACCTTGCCAAAGCCCGCGACGTAAATGTCGTTGTATCCCAAGCTTCGGCAACTAAAGGCTTTACCAACTTGATCAGCGTGTCGCTCAAAACCCAGGACGGCGCAGAACGCCGCATCGCAGGTACCCTGCTGAACGGGTATGGCGCACGTGTCGTGCAAATTGATAAATTCCCGGTGGATATCGCTCCGGAAGGACATCTCATCTTCATCTCGCACAACGACAAACCAGGTATTATCGGCAGCGTAGGTACTTTGCTCGGCAAGAACGAGGTTAACATCGCTTCGATGCAGGTTGGCCGAAAAATCGTCGGCGGGGAAGCGATCATGGTCCTTACCGTCGATAAGGAAACGCCTAAGGAAGTGCTTGACGAACTGACCAAGCTGGCGGAAATCAACAAAGCCCAGCAGCTCGTTTTTGAATAAGTCACATTGCAATAATCTCAGCTCATATGTTCCACGTTGAACAAGATTAATCTCTCTGGTTCAACAAAAAAACACCCTTTTCACAAAGGGTGTTTTTGCATTTTTACGATTATTGCTGCTTTTCGACAGGCAACAGCATATGAAATACGGTTCCCTTGCCCACTTCGCTTTCGGCATAGATCGAACCGCGATGAGAGTCGACAATGTTCTTAACAATAGATAAGCCGAGCCCTGTTCCACCGGTTTCACCGCGGACGCGCGCTTTATCGGCTTTGTAAAATCTGTCGAAGACAAATGGCAAGTCATCCGCCGGTATCCCGACCCCGCTATCCTTAATGGACACATGCAGTTCGGTTCCGCGCGGTACATCCGCTACGCCTGCTCCTATGGCGATCGTACCGCCTTCAGGAGTATGACGGAAGGCATTGTCCAGCAGATTTGTCAGCACCTGCTCCAGCCGGTCCTCATTCGCCTCCTGCAACTCCAGAGCACCCTCTCCAAGCTCAAGTCTCAATGCGATGTTATTCTCCTTCGAGCGCACGAGGAATTTACGGTATACCCGCTCGGCAAGTTCCCGGAAATCGACCTCTTCCATCGTCATGTCGGTATGCCCTGCCTCCATGCGGGCCAGGTCCAGTAAATCACGCACAAGTCGTCCCATTCGGAGGGACTCGTCATGAATAACTTGGACCAGTTCCGCACTCTCCTCCGGAGATGCCGCCATGCCGTCAAGCAGCGCCTCACTGTATCCCTGCATCATAGACAGCGGAGTCCGTATTTCATGCGATACGTTCGCTACGAAATCCCGCCGCATTTTTTCAAGCTGCACCTCTTCGGTAACATCCCTCAGGACCGCCACCGCGCCGCGAATTCCCCCGTCGGATGCCAGAGGCGCCATATGTACGGACCAGACGCCCTTTTTCACATGGATGTTCATGCTCTGGTCGCCTTCCTGATCCAGCACCTTGCGGAACATCTGTTGGAGCGGGGGCGGTATTTTTTGCAGGGTATCCTGGACGCTTTCCGCAATTTTGCTCTCGCTTTCGTTTTCCTGTAGGTCGCCCCACATTTGAAGAATCCGTTCGCCCGGGGGATTGGTCAAAATGACAGAGCCGCTCACATCCAAAGTAATTACGGCATCATTCATACTACGAAGCACGCTGGACAGATGCTCTTTCTCATGATTCAGGCTCCGGATCGTCTTCTCCAATTCCTCGGCCATATGGTTGAATGTATTCGATAATACTCCAATTTCATCGCTGGTTTTCAACGAAAGCCGGGTATCGTATTTCCCTTTGCGAATCGAATCCGTGGCTTGAATAAGCCGCTGCATCGGCTGCGTAATTTTGGTAATCAAAAATAACGCAAAGAACGTTGTCAGCGAGAAGCCGATCACCGAAACGAGGACAAACAGTTTCTTGATGGCTCCCGGATTCGTAAAATTCGTATCGATATAGGGAAGAAAAAACAATCCCACGGAAAGGAGTACAAAAGCCACCAGACAAATGATCGTAATCCAAAGCTTACCGACAAGCGTTCTTAGGAAATTCACTTATTTCGCTACCTCCAACTTGTAACCCACGCCCCATACCGTTGTGATCATGGCTGCGGATTCCGGAGATACTTTGTTCAATTTCTCACGAAGACGTTTCACATGCGTATCCACCGTACGCAGATCGCCGAAAAATTCGTAGTTCCATACATCCTTCAGAAGCTCTTCCCGGGAAAATACTTTATCCGGAGAGACTGCCAAATAATGAAGCAGTTCATATTCTTTCGGCGTCAAGCTGACTTCCTGTCCGCTGGCCGTAACCCGGTGAGCGTCATGCTCAATCACAAGATGCGGGAACACGATATTGTTGCTCGTTCCGTTTTCCTTCGTCAGGTAGGCAGTTGCCGACGCGCGGCGCATAATCGCTTTGACCCGGTAGATCACCTCACGGGGACTGAACGGCTTGACGACATAATCGTCCGCCCCAACCTCGAACCCTTGAACCCGGTTAATTTCCTCACCTTTGGCCGTCAGCATTAATACCGGCGTCGACTTCACTTGTCTAAGGCGGTTGCATACTTCAACCCCATCAATCCCCGGCAGCATCACATCCAGGAGAATCAAGCCGTAATCGTTCGCGGTCGCTTTTTTTAAAGCGATCTCCCCGTCTTCGGCTTCATCGATTTCATATCCTTCTTTTTCCAGATACATCTTGAGCAATCGACGGATACGTTCTTCATCGTCGACTACCAGAATGCGGTTTTCTTGATCTGTCATGGACAACAACCCCTTCATCATCTTACACATGAGCTCTGAATGTGGTTCAGTATTGGTTAGTTTATTATATCATTAGTCTGTGCCCGCATAGGAATGCAAACCCGCAATGATGAGATTGACCCCTACGAGGGTAAACATAACTACTAAGAAGCCAAGCACGGCGAGCCAAGAAGCTTTACGCCCCTGGAAACCGCGCGATAAGCGAAGATGGAGATAAGCACTGTAGAAAAGCCAGGTAATGAGAGCCCATACTTCTTTCGGATCCCAGCCCCAGAACCGTCCCCAAGCCTGTTGCGCCCAAATCATCGCGAAGATGAGCGCTCCCAGTGTAAAGATTGGAAAGCCGATGGCGATCGCGCGGTAGCTGATTTCGTCGAGATCGTCCGGATCTAAGCTTTTCACCGTCGGCGCCAGCAATTTGCTAAGCGGTCGGCGCAGAATCAGCCGGAGCAGGATGTAAATAACTATGCCGGAAATCAATGCCCACAGCACCGTATTAAGTTTACGGCCCGAGTTTTCGCCCTTCATCCATGCGGGAGCTTCAAACAACGGCTTATCCAGGCCAAGGAATGGCTGGATGGATTCGGCGCTGCTGTCATGCGGAGCCACGATCGGCGGCATGGAATATACCTTTTTATCTATTGTACTATCTTGCTCCACTTGGCTGTCAATCTTTGTCGTATTTTGGGTGAAGACTGCTTCATATCCCGATGCCCGAAAAGCGAAAACGGAGACAATGAAGCCCACTACTATAATAATAGAAAAAAGCGTAAATTCAACCCACCTTTTTTGTCGGCGGGATATTTTGTCGTTTGAGTTAAAGTCGATCGTCCGTAACAGATACATCAATCCCGCTGCAAAACCGACAGCAAAGAAAGATTCTCCGAGCGCTGCCAAGGTGACGTGAATGTATAGCCAGATGGATCTAAGCGACGGAATCAGAGGCTGTACGTCCTGCGGAAAAACCGCGGCATAAGCCATAATAATAATGGCGATCGGCAAGGCAAACATACCGAGCAGAATTTTCCGGTAAATTAAAAAGACGACCGTAAAGGCTACCATAACCATCATCGACAAGAACGTCATGAATTCGTACATGTTACTAACCGGAACATGGCCGCTATATGCCCATCGCGTTCCGCAGTAGACCAGATGCGCGAGCAGTCCGAGCGAGGAGGTCACGAAAGAGATTATACCCCATTTACGCTCGTGTTGTTTCGGATCACGGTTTCTCCAAGTTTTCCCTGTCACCGCTACGACATAAAAAATAAAGGCTAAACAGTATAAATAAAACGCAACTACAAATGCCTGCCTGCTGACCTCCAAAAAACTCATGACCGATTCCCCCCGTTATCCAATTGCTTCTCATCCACTTCCACATTCATCATTTTGAGAAATGATGCCACTTCGCGGCGCAAGCCGAACCAATTCTTCGATGTGTGGCCTCCAAGAGTCAGTATACCTTCATCGATGCGAAGCCAGATCCGTCGGTGCTGCCAGTAAAAGCCCATGATCAGTCCGAGCATGACGATCCCAAGTCCGATCCAGACATAAGGCATAACCCGGTCAACGCGGATATTCAGATAGCTGGAGGACTGGATAAAGTCGACATCCTCCATTCCCACTACATCCAGTTGCAGTTTGTCCTGCAGACCGCCGAGCTTCTCGTTAATGGCATCCTGCTGGAACCGTTCCTTATCAATCTGTTTGGGAAAATAAATATACTGACCGCCCTCTTCAGGTAAGTCCGGACCCTGGATCAAAAACAAAAATGCCGGAGCATTCGGGTCCTTGGACTTGGTGATCGGCTGTCCTTGATCATTCAAGGAAAAATCCATGAATTTGTTTTTCAGTTTCAGCGTATAAGGCCCCAGTTCGAATTCCTGCTGAGGATTAATCATATCAAGCTGAAACTTCCCATACTGCTCACCCGTTTTCGCATTAACAAGTACGGGTTTAACCGAGCGCAGCTTCGGCGTCAGGTCAAAATCGAACTGATAGGCCTTGAAGCCTTTGTAATTCAATGGGTCGTTGACCCGGATTGCATGCCGGTCGACTTCTTTCAACTCAGGTTCCTTCGAAGGATCGTCGCAATACGCCGTACATTCGTAAAGGATCGCTTTTGTTTCGAACAACTTCGGTACGATTTTGCCGGTACCTTGGAAGTCCTTGGACATTTCATCCTCCGTATAATATTCAACGGTGAACTTTTCGTTTTTCAAAAAGAGGTTCGTATCCGGGATTTTGGTAATCTCTCCTTCGGGGAACCAGTAATGCTTGTCAAGATGTAACCCCGGCAAACCGCGGAATAGCACGGCCAGCAGGAAAATGATCAATCCGATATGAATCACATAAGGCCCCCAACGGCTAAAGCGCTGCTTCTCGGCAAGAAGAGCATCCCCATCCGTATAAACACGATATCCCTTCTTTTTAAGCGGCTTAACCGCCCTATGAGTCCATTCCACGCCATCTTCCCCGATCGGTCCTTGATAAACGACCTTTTGCCGGGTAAGAAACTGCATATGTTTGTGGATTTTTTGTTTTGAAAGCGCTTTGTAAAGCGGGAGCACCCGATCCAGGCTGCAGATGACTAGCGAGGCCCCGATCATCACCAGGAGCAACACGAACCACCAAGACTCATAGGTGTGGGACAATCCCAGTTTGTAATAAATGTCGCCGATCGTGCCGTATTTGTCCTTGTAGAAAGTGGTCGGATCAAAATTGACGAAATTGCTTTCCTGTTCAAAAATCGTGCCGAAGATCGCCCCGATCAAAGTGAATATAATCAGATAAATGGCTACCTTGACCGAGGAGAAGAAATTCCAGATCTTATCGATAAAATTAGGATTAGCCCGCTGTGAGCGACGGGCAGCGCCATCATAGCGCATCTCCAACAGTTCTTTGGAGTCCGCATGTTCATCCAGCGGCTTGCCGCAGGCTTCGCAGAGGACCGTACCGACCCGGTTCTGGTGTCCGCATTCGCATTTCGTATTTTTAATCAAATGAAAATCCCCCTATCTCCATCAAGGATTCACCAGCCGCTTGATTTGATCATCCAGGGTCGCCAAATTCAGCTCGCCTTCATGGATAGAGGCAATTTTGCCTTTTTTATCGACAAAATAAGTCGTCGGCATCGGTACGACGCCGTAATCCTGAACCGCTTCATTATCGAAATCGTAAAGAACAGGAAAATCAATGCCAAGCTGCTGGATAAAATTCGTCACCGTCATCTTATCTTCGCCGGTATTAATGCCAAGCACCACGACGCCTTGATCACTCCATTTCTTCCATTGGGCCTGGAGGGCCGGCATTTCATTTACGCAATACGTACACCAGGTAGCCCAGAAATTAATGACCACCGCCTTGCCTTTGTACTCTTCCAGGGTATGTACGTCGCCATCCATCCCGAGCAGTTTGATCGCGGGAGGCCTGTCACCCGTCTGGGGTTTGCCGCTTCCGCCGCCGGATACAGCCGATCCGATGGCATATGCGCCTAGGATGACGATGAAGATTAAAATAACGATTTGTATAGGACGTCTCGCCTTCCCCATAACCAACTCTCCTCCTATGACATTTATCATAATCAATGGACAAATAGTGAATATCCTATGAACATTATAACGAAAATTGCCACAGGTTCAGCCGGGGAAAATTTGAATATTATGTGTCCTTACCATTATATATTAATTTCATTATTCTGCAATTTACGGGGCCACACGAAAAAAGGCCGCCTTTTACAAGGCGGCTTGCAACGTCGTTCCGACATCCTAGTGGTTCACTTTTTCACTCCGGTTGACTCTCGAAGGATCAATTCCGGATCAATGCGTTGAGTAGAACCGCGCTTGCTTTTTCCGTCTATACGCTTGAGCAACATCTCCACAGCGGAAATACCGATTTTGTCGGCCGGCTGGCGGATGGTCGTCAGCCGGGGATGAAGCTGGGATCCGATGTACTGGTCGTCATATCCTACGACCGCAACTTCCCCAGGCACAGGAATCCCTTCCTCCATGAGCGCATTAATAACCCCCAGCGCGATATTGTCGTCACCGGCAAAGACGGCTGTCGGCAGCTTGCCCTCTTTGATCCACCGCTTACATGCCGTGTAACCGAACTCAATTTCAAAGTCTCCATTCTCCACTACATAAGGTTCAAGCCCTTGCTCCTTAAGCGCCTGCATGAAACCGGCTCTCCTCTCCCTTGTGCTTCGAAAGGTCTCATTCCCGCAGAGATGCGCAATGGAAGTATGCCCCCGCTCCAGCAGATGCATCGTAGCGGTATAACCACCCTTAAAGTTGTTGATGGTAATGGAGAAGGCATCGTTATCCGGGTTCTGATTATCAATCAGCACATATGGGATCCCCCTACGCTTTAACTCGACAATGTAGCTGTCTTCCTCCATCGGCGAAAGGAGTATTAACCCATCGACCCGGTCTTCCTGAATCAGATAGTGGCTCCCATCCGAAGCAATTCCGGCTGAGACGGAAACGGCCAGAAAATACCCTTGCAATGCAAGCAACTCATTCAGTTCCTTGACTACGGCATCAAAGAAGGAATCTTGCAGCGTCGTAACGATCAGCCCGATAATTCCCGTTTTCCCGCGCGCTAAACTGCGTGCGGCTGCGCTCGGCTGATAATCCAGTTCTCGGATGGCATCCAGCACCTTCTGTCGGTTTTTATCACGTACCGATTCCGCCCCGTTAAGGACACGTGACACCGTCACCACGGATAGTCCCGATTTCTTGGCGACATCAAAAATGCTTACCTTCATCCCTGTTCTCTACCTGTTTAAGATTTCCGTCACTTTCTTCTGGATCGTCGGCATGACTTCCTCCAGAGATTTATGTCCCGTCTCGATCGGCTGCATTTCATTGATGAACATATCATTAATCTGGGAATAATGCGTGATCAGATGGTTAAAAGATTCAAACCCGTATTTGGTGGCACCCTCATATACTTTCTTGACATCCTCCGGATCGATCCCTTCAAAGTGCTTGTAATAAGCCTCGGCAGCTTTTGTATTGACTGGCGGATTGCCTCCGCTGAGCTCGATGGACTTCTCCTGCACGTCGTCAGTAAGCAAGTACTTGATCCATTCAAAAGTTTCCTTCGGATGTTTGGAGTCTTTAAGAATAAACAGCGGATCTACGTACAAGGTGCTGCGTACTTTATCATTGCCGCCCCAAGGCACGGCAGCCACCCCGATCTTGAACGGAAAGTCATTGGCCCCCGCCAAACTCCAGGAACCACCGACGGACA
>DJTQ01000110.1 GCA_002439285.1 Paenibacillaceae bacterium UBA6304 | reverse complement strand
AAAAGTCAGGTTTTCAGGACCAAAGCATATGCTTCCGAAGTGCGTTTTTACAAAACGCTTTAGGTTGGATGAAGGTGGGACTGAGTAGCGGAGCTAAACGTTTTCGTAGAAAACGACTTCGTAAGCGTCTGCTGTTATGGGGTACGTGAGCAACGGAAGGCCCGGCTGAATTCAAGATTCGACGTCGAATTTGCTTCATGATCTGCTTCGTCATGGAAAGATGATCTTTTGAACAACCTCTATTAGTAATTTTGTCAAGGTGTGGTATAATAAAAACTGTGTGAATGTCGGCTAAGAAAGATAATCCAACATCCTTAGGAGGATTGAAACCCATGCCATTAGTATCTATGACAGACATGTTGAACAAAGCGCTTGAGGGGAAATACGCAGTAGGTCAATTTAACATCAACAACCTTGAGTGGACGCAAGCGATCCTTGCTGCAGCTGAAGAAGAAAAATCGCCGGTAATCCTCGGTGTATCCGAAGGCGCGGCACGCCATATGAGCGGTTTCTATACCGTTGTTAAAATGGTGGAAGGCTTGTTGCATGACATGAAAATTACCGTTCCTGTAGCCATTCATCTTGACCATGGCTCCAGCTTCGACAAATGTAAAGAAGCGATTGACGCAGGCTTTACTTCCGTTATGATCGACGGTTCCCACCATCCGATCGACGAGAACATCGAAATGACGAAGAAAGTCGTTGAATATGCTCATGCTAAAGGCGTTTCCGTTGAAGCCGAAGTGGGTACAGTAGGCGGACAGGAAGACGATGTTATCGGCGGAATTAATTATGCCGACTTGCAAGAGTGCGTTCGCATCGTGAAAGAAACAGGTATCGACACTTTGGCTCCTGCTTTGGGTTCCGTTCATGGTCCTTACCTTGGCGAACCAAACCTGGGCTTCAAAGAAATGGAAGAAATTTGTAATGCTGTTAAGGTTCCGCTCGTTCTTCATGGCGGTACAGGCATTCCTTTGCACGATATCCAAAAATCCATTTCGCTCGGTACTTCCAAGATCAACGTAAACACTGAGAACCAAATTTCATTCTCTAAAGTAGTTCGTGAAGTATTGGCTGCTAAACCGGATGCTTATGATCCGCGTAAATATATCGTTCCGGGCCGCGATGCTATCAAAGCGACTGTTATCGGTAAAATTCGTGAATTTGGATCCAACAACAAAGCGTAATTGTACTGTTGAATAATCCAGTTGAATAGGTGATTATGGAGAGCACACCGCTTAGACGGTGTCTTTCCATTTTCATACCTAAAAGTTGATGTAAGTCTTGTGTGAAGATCTCTAGTCATAGAAGAGTCGTTTGCCGGTTTTCGGCTGCATTATAAGTAGGGGGACCCTTAAGCTTATGGAGAAATTAATGATCAGCGGCGGACGGCCGCTGCGCGGTACAGTATCGATCAGCGGTGCAAAGAACAGTGCGATTGCGCTTATTCCGGCTGCGATTTTGGCTGAATCCGAAGTGGTGCTCGATAACCTGCCGCATCTGAGCGATGTCGCGGTCTATGCGGAGATTTTAGAAGAACTGGGTGCCCATGTATCTTGGGAAGACGGTCAAATGAGAATTGACCCTTCCGACGTAAAATCGATTCCTATGCCAAACGGCCCCGTCAAGAAGCTACGGGCTTCTTATTATATGATGGGTGCGCTGCTTGGCCGTTTTAAAGAAGCAACGATCGGATTGCCGGGCGGATGCAATTTCGAACCGCGGCCGATCGATCAGCATATTAAAGGTTTTGAAGCGTTAGGGGCTACCGTTACGAATGAACACGGGGCCATCCATTTGCATGCCAAGGAACTGCGCGGAGCCAAGATTTATTTGGATGTCAGTAGCGTTGGAGCAACCATTAACATTATGCTGGCGGCTACTAGAGCCAAAGGCTTTACAATTATCGAAAATGCGGCCAAAGAGCCTGAGATTATAGATGTAGCAACATTATTGAACTCCATGGGAGCGAGTATTAAAGGCGCCGGAACCGAAACGATTCGGATCGAAGGCGTTAATGAGCTAAAGGGTTGCCGGCATTCGATTATCCCGGACCGTATTCAGGCCGGAACCTATATGATCGCTGCGGCCGCTACGCGTGGAGACGTCATTATTGACGGCGTCATTCCAAAACATTTGGAAGCCCTGACTGCAAAGTTACTGGAAATGGGCGTTAGCGTGGAAGAACTTGATGAATCAATCCGTGTCATTGGTGCGGCTAAATATGAGCATGTGGATGTAAAGGCATTGGTTTATCCCGGCTTTCCAACCGACATGCAATCGCCGATGACCAGCTTGTTGACCCAAGCCGAGGGAGTGAGCGTACTCAGCGACTTTGTATACAGTAACCGGTTTAAGCATGTGCCTGAGCTTGTAAGAATGGGCGCAAAAATCCGTGTCGAAGGGCGTTCGGCCATTATTGAAGGTGGACCGCTTAATGCCGCGAAGGTAAAAGCTGCGGACCTGCGCGCCGGAGCGGCGCTAGTGATTGCTGGCTTGACGGTGGATAGCGGTATAACCGAAGTATCCGGCGTAGAACTGATCGACCGTGGTTATGATAACCTGGTCACTAATCTGCGTGCGCTTGGAGCAGACGTATGGCGTCAAGTGGAATAACCCTCTCTTTTTCAGCATAAGTTGCCTGAGAAAGGGTAATACTATTTTAATGAAATCTAAGTCTAGCAAATGATGATGTCCTCATAGATTCATATTTGAAATGGATAGGGTATGTAATGATTTGAAACGATAAAATTGAATAGGTGGTTTTTACATGGATCTGCAAATTGCCGATTTGGAGGAGATGAAGCTAACCGAGCTGTACAAGCTCGCCAAGCAGCATCAAATTCCTTATTACGGCCAGTTAAAGAAAAAGGAATTAATTTTTGCCATTTTAAGAGCTCAAGCCGAACAGAGCGGATTGATGTTCATGGAAGGCGTGCTGGAGATTTTGCCGGAAGGCTACGGCTTCTTGAGACCGATTAACTACTTGCCGAGTACGGAGGATATTTACATTTCCGCTTCGCAAATCCGTAAGTTTGATCTTAGAACCGGTGATTTGGTCTCCGGCAAATGCCGGACCCCTAAAGAGAATGAACGGTATTTCGGCTTGCTGCAGGTCAATGCGGTCAACGGTGAGAATCCTACGATTGCTGCAGAACGCTTGCATTTCCCGGCATTGACTCCTCTATATCCGCAGGAAAAGCTCGTGCTCGAAACATCCCCAACTCATTTATCCACCCGCATTATGGATGTACTCGCTCCCGTCGGCCTGGGACAGCGCGGTTTGATTGTAGCGCCGCCAAAGGCAGGGAAAACGCTGCTGCTTAAAGAGATCGCAAATAGCATTTCTACTAATCGCCCCGATATCGAGTTATTCGTATTGTTAATCGACGAACGCCCAGAGGAAGTTACCGATATGCAGCGCTCCGTCAAAGGGGAAGTCATCGCTTCGACGTTTGATGAGTTGCCGGAGAATCATATCAAGGTGGCGGAACTCGTGCTGCAACGCGCTTTGCGGTTAGTTGAGCATAAGAAGGATGTCGTCATTCTGATGGACAGCATTACCCGGCTTGCGCGTGCTTACAACTTGGTGGTTCCTCCATCCGGACGTACGCTAAGCGGGGGGATTGATCCGGCTGCCTTTCATCGGCCTAAGCGGTTTTTCGGTTCGGCCCGGAATGTGGAAGAAGGCGGCAGTCTGACAATATTGGCAACCGCCCTCGTGGATACGGGGTCGCGGATGGACGACATTATCTATGAAGAATTTAAAGGAACCGGGAACATGGAGCTTCATTTGGACCGGAAGCTGGCGGAACGCCGCATTTTCCCGGCCATCGATATTCGCCGTTCGGGAACACGCCGCGAAGAAGTGTTGCTGACCAAGGAAGAACTGGATACGATCTGGTCGATCCGCAAGAATATGAACGACTCCTACGATTTCGTAGAAGGATTCCTGAAAAAGCTGCGGGGCAGCAAGACGAATGCTGAATTCCTGGCTTCTTTTGATGCCGCCGGGAATGCTGCTTCGGGTAACGGGAACGGTAGCACCAGCACAGGCACACGTCGCCCGGCAACGCGAACCGTATCGTCGACCTCCGGCTCTGGACACGGTTCCAACGCTTAAGGACCTGGACACATGAAAAGGAGCACACCATGTATTTAGTATATGCAGATGAACAAGGACAAGTATACGATCATCCTTCTCTCTACGGGCTTGCCCGCAGTGCGGATATGATCGTTGAAATTATGGAAGACGAGCTTATACCTCTACCGGATGGAGCTACGCTCGTCGGCTTGCCGTCTACCCGTCCGATCGGGATGGATCCCGATACCGGGGAAATGAAGCCGTTGCCCGGCAACGTGCAGGCTGTAGGAGCCTTATTGCCTCAGGGATTTACACGCCTTTGCCTGCCCGGTTATGTTAAGACGGATAAGGATTATAAGCTCCCTTTGTTTGGTTATTCGGCGGTTGTCTGGAAGGACGGACAGTTCTACGTGACGGCCCACCCGTCGGATGATCCGGAGAAGTGGAATCCGCTAAACTGCGATCCGCTTGAACTAAAGAATGAAGTGAAGAACTTAAAATCGCGATATCCCGAGAATCGCTTATATGATCATCTATCCAACTGTGCGCTTGGCTATGAATGCCTGACCGCCTCGAATACGTTCCTGAACCGCTGGGAAGGAGCCGTACCGGTTTCTTATTCCTGTAACGCGGGATGCTTCGGCTGCATTTCGGAACAGCCGGACGATAGCGGGTTTGTTTCACCGCAGACACGAATGAATTTCCGTCCTCGTGTGGAGGAGTTGGTCGAGATCATGCTCGAGCATCTGAAGACACCGGAATCCATCATCAGCTTCGGGCAGGGCTGTGAAGGCGAGCCTTCCACTCAGGCCAAGCTGATCATCGAATCGATCCGCGAGGTACGCCGGCAGACGGATATGGGTTATATCAATATCAATACGAATGCCGGTCTTAGCGATCACATCCGCGGGATCGTCGATGCGGGGCTTGATCTGATGCGAGTCAGTACGATCAGTGCCTTGGACGATCATTACAATGCGTACTACAAACCGCGCGGATACACCTTGGCGAACGTGGAAAAATCCCTGAAATATGCCGGAGAACAAGGCGTATACACTTCGATTAATTACCTGATTTTTCCGGGGGTAACCGACCGTGAGGAAGAGATTGAAGCGATGGTGGAATTTGTCCGTCGGACCAAACTACGGCTAATTCAGTTCCGTAATCTCAATATTGACCCTGAGAGCTACCTCGATCTGATCCCTAAAGCTAAGGGGGATATTCTTGGGATGAAACAGATGATTGAGATTTTTCAGGAAGAATTGCCGGATGTGGTCATCGGTTCGTACACTCATGTTCCGCCGGCCGAGTTGGCACGAGTAAAGGTGCGGGGATAGGGAAAGTTTATTCATGAAATGAATAAGGCCCTCAAAGCCATGGTTCTGCCATGGCTTCGAGGGCCTTTTATCTTTTATCATCATATAGGGTTTCAGGTTCACTTACGGAGGGCACTTACTTTACTAACTTCCGAACCTCTTCCGCGGGAAGATCGATCGTTTCTCCGATCTCCTCGAATGAGAATCCTTTATCGAGCAATTTTCGGGCAACTTTTAAACGGGTGGTTTCCATGCCTTCTTCAATGCCTCTCTCTATACCTTTCTCTATACCTTTCTCTAGGCCTTTCTCCAAACCTTCTTCATATCCCCAGCGCTTCCAAGCAGGCATTAACTCCATAATGGCTTCACCTTCTTCCGGATATTGTTGAGTTAGCTCATATAAGATTGCTTCGTCCTGCTGTTGATTTGGCACGAAGTACAAGTCTGCAATGGACATAATGAGCGCGATCCTCGCGTCATCTAGTTTCCTTCTAAGCTTTAGCATCAACTGCGAGCAATTGAATGCTTCGCGAGTGTGCCTCACTCGAAGATTATAATCGGTATATTCCTGTTTATGCCATTGGCCGCGAGAAAATGAATACAGACTTCATAGCCAAATGCGGATCATTTATGGATATGATGGGTAGCCTAATACCCTAAAGTATACAATTGCGCAGTTGCCGCACCCGTGCTATAATGTTTTTATGTGTCATCATAACTCTGTGCACGCATGAGGCTCAGGGCGGAAAGAGGTGAAAGTCATGAAAGAAGCCATTCAACCCAAATATCACGTGACTACAGTAACTTGTGCTTGCGGAAATACCTTCGAAACAGGTTCCGTAAAACAAGACCTGCGCGTTGAAATTTGCTCCAACTGCCATCCTTTCTTCACAGGTAAACAGAAATTCCTGGATGCTGGTGGACGTGTGGATAAATTCAAGAAAAAATACGGCATTTAATGAGTTGACCTGCCTTGCGGCAGCGTCTCGGATAAATGCGAAAACCCCGCCGGGATTGGCGGGGTTTTTTGTTGTGGCTGGGAAAATAAAAACGTCATTCGATTCTCTACTCAACGCTACATCGTCGTATTATGCGACTATCATTTGAACTCCACGCTTTGTTCCAAGCTGTTCCATTCCGCCTCCTGCATGATGCCAAGCCGCCAGAGGGCGATGCCCTTCAGGTCGTAACGTTTTGCCAGGCCAGTCAATACGCTGACTGAATCCGCATTCTCATTGTCCATATTGATTCCTAAGAGGAGTTTGTCTTTATCCGTCTCTTGAATCGCCAAGCGAATAGCTTCATCTACCTTGGATACAGGTTCCGGTTGTTTTCCGCTTTCTGAACTATAACCGGTTCCGGTCCGGTAATCGTAGGCCATGATGACGATTTCGTCAGCAAGTTTACCCAGGGCCTTGTAATCATAGCCTTTATAGGAAGAATTCAAAGGGTGCAGCGCAAGGCCGAGCTTTAAGCCGGCGGCTTTAGCCTCACTGCCGAGTTCTTTGACGAAAACATTAAAGGCCGCCCGGGTATATGTTTTGTCCGTGGTTAGGCCGAGCCCTTCCAAATCGAGCATAATGCCTTCGAACTTCGTTTCTGTGGCAGCCGCCAAAATATCGGCGATCGCCTTCTTGCGGAATTCCGAATTCTCAACGATTTTGGTGAGTTCGCCTTTAACATCGCTGGAATAGACCATTAAGTAAGGTGTGGTTCCGGTTGTAGAGGCATCGGCGACGAGGCTCTCCGGCGTTACCTCGCCTGCATTTTCAGGCCAGCGAAAAGGGCGGGTAGTGGTGGAGAATACCCCGCTCTCGTCGATCCGGCTCCAGCCAAATGCGACTGCATCGAGGTTTTGAACCCGGCTTACTTCCGAATATGACCCGAGTGCATAAAAGCCCAGCACATACATTCTCTCCCGGGGCGAAGTAATGGACACAGTCCGGGTAGTCTGGTCCCATCCTACTGTAGCGCCGAACTGCTGACTAAAGAAGCTGAGGGGAATCAACGTACTTCCGCCAACAGAGCGTGGAGCCACGGCTAATGAAACGGTCGTACCATTGACCGTCGCTTGCTTGCTGTTTAAGGTGAGTTGCACGTGAATGGCTTCATTGCCTTCCCCTTTGGTGGCTTTGATGCTTTTGGTGGCCTGATCCCAAGTTACAGGAATCCCAAGCGCTTCAGAAATCGAACGGAATGGTACTAGCGTCGTACCGTTAATTACAGTAGATTGTCCCGTAGAAGATAGCGGATAACCGTCTAGCATAATTTGCACAGCGGAAGCGGCTTCGGTGCGAACAGGCTGCGACAAGGCGAATCCTCCGGTAGCGATGGAGGCGGCCAGAATTATCTTGGCAAGCTTTATTCGTTTCATGAGTTCTCCTCCCAAACTATTAAATTCCAATATATTCTATAATTATATCAAAGATTGCTAGGGGATTGATAGTGAAGGTGAAGGGGGCAATATGAAATATCCCCCTGTAGCCCATACCAGCCAACTTCTTCCGCAGGTTGCATTTTGGCCGGGCATGGGCTATACTTAATTTCACCGTGCTAGATGGGGAGGTAGCGGTGCCCTGTAACTCGCAATCCGCTGTAGCGAGGTTGAAGTCCTGTTAGAGGTCTTGCCGATGTGAGGTCCGGTCTTTACGGCAGACGTTGACGGACGGGTCCTCCGCAATGAGTAATTGTGAACCTGGTCAGGTCCGGAAGGAAGCAGCCATAAGCAGTCCCACTCTTGTGCCGGAGGGGAGCCTGTCCCGAGTTGCGCCGTAGAGGTGCCGCTTGGATCGCAATGATCAATAACAGGTGCACGGTATTACAATGTATAAGAACGCATCTTTGCTGTCAGGCAGAGGTGCTTTTTTATTTGCCGAAATGGTCATTCATAGAATTTTTCTGAAGTATGATGTAAAACTGTGGAGAGTTATTTCCCACTAGTTGTTTTGAGATATGAGTTTTTCTGGGCGGACGAGTATAGTATAATAAGGAAGCGGTGAAAACCGCCTATGGATAGAAAGAAGGTGCCGCAAAATGGAGCATATCGCGCTGTACCGTGCTTGGCGGCCGCAGTCGTTTCAAGACATGGTAGGACAGCAGCATATTATCCGCACGCTGCAGAATGCGATCCGTGAACAACGGCTATCGCATGCTTATCTTTTTAGCGGGCCGCGGGGAACAGGGAAGACGACGGCGGCGAAGCTGTTGGCCAAAGCGGTTAACTGTGAGAATGGGCCGGCTACGGAACCCTGCAATGAATGCGATGCATGCCGCCGGATTACCGCGGGTGCTGTCATGGACGTGCTTGAAATTGACGCCGCTTCCAACCGGGGGGTCGACGAAATCCGCGATCTCCGCGAGAAAGTGAAGTATGCCCCAACGGAAGTGCGGCAAAAAGTGTATATTATCGATGAAGTTCATATGTTGACTACGGAAGCTTTTAACGCCTTGCTCAAGACGTTGGAGGAACCGCCGCCGCATGTTATGTTCATCCTGGCGACGACCGAACCTCATCGTCTTCCGGCTACCGTGATTTCCCGGTGTCAACGATTCGATTTTCGTCGTGTATCTTTGGAAGAGCAAACCCAGCGTCTTCGCGTCATTTGCGAGCAGGAGGGAATTGCCGCCGAAGAAGAGGCTATCGAGTACATTGCGAGATTGTCTGATGGAGGAATGCGCGACGCGCTTAGCATATTGGATCAGATCTCATCCTTTTCGGACGGTCAAGTCTCCTATCAGCAAGTGCTTGATATGACGGGAGGGATTCCTTCCAAGCAGTTTGCGGCGCTTGCCAAGACTATTCTTGAAGACGATATCGGCGGCATGTTACAAATGATCGAGGGATTCATGCAGGAAGGAAAAAGCGCGGATAAATGCATGGAGAATCTGCTCTATTATTTCCGGGACCTCCTGATGATCAAAATGGTACCTGAGGCGGACAAGCTGACCGAACGGGTACTGGATGCGCAAGATTTCAAGGAAATGGCGAGACTTTTTTCCCGGTCGCAATTATTTCGAATTATCGACACGCTGAACCATTACCAGACCGAGATGAAATATGCGGCCCAACCCCAGACGCTATTCGAAGTAGCTCTCCTCAAGTTATGCAGCCTGCCGAAGGGAGACGACTCGGTACGTGAATCCGCTGTGCAGACTCCGGTAAGCTCGTCGGTTGCAACGGGAGCCTCCGCTTCAGAAGTGCAGCAACTCAAGGGCCAACTCGCCGAGTTGGAACGCAAGTTGGAGCAGGCGCTCCAGGGCAGTTTGGCTGCGGGAGCCGGTGGAGGGGATCGGTCGGCCGCCTCAGGCGGACGCTCTGCTACGAGAAGTCCGGCGCCGAGAATATCTTCTCCGGCCAAGCTCCCTTCGGGGATGGACCGGTACGTTGCTCAGCGGAATAGCCAGGAATTTATGGCGATTCAGGGCAAGTGGAACCAGATCCTGCAGGCAGTGAAGGATGCGAAAGTAACCATCCATGCCTGGTTCGTGAATGGGGAGCCTGTCTCCATATCGGAAGATGCGGTGCTGGTTGCTTTTAAGAACGATATCCACCGTGAAACGACCGAAAAGCCGACCAATAAACAATTGATCGAGCAAGTGATGGAACGTCAGTTAGGACGTCCTTGTCGGCTGGTTACGATGATGTTGAAGGATTGGAACGAAGCGATTCAAGGAGCGGCGGCTAACTCTCCGAGTGAACCTTTCGAGCTTGAGCCGCCTCCCGAGGATACGGCCGGAGGGAGCAAGGAGCCGTGGGTTGATGAGGCTCTTCAGCTATTTGGCGAGGACCTTGTAGTCATCAAGGAGTAAAACGGCTTTTTGATTTGGTGCCGAACGATTATAATAAATGCAGACACTATTTAAGGAGATGTGGGCCTAGTGAACAATATGAACCAAATGATGAAACAAGTGAAAAAGATGCAGGAGCAAATGCTCAAAGCACAAGAGGAACTGGGCGACAAAAAGATCGAAGGCAGTGCTGGCGGCGGAGTCGTAACCGTCCAAGTTAATGGACACAAAAAAATACTGTCTTTGACAATTAAACCGGAAGCCGTTGATCCGGAGGATGTGGAAATGTTGCAGGATTTGGTGCTCACTGCTGTCAATGATGCACTCAATAAAGCCGAAGAGCTTGCCAACCAGGACATGGGCAAATTTACAGGCGGAATGAAAATTCCAGGCCTATTCTAATTTAGACTGAAGGAGAACACTCTCATTGTATTATCCCGAACCGATCGCAAAGCTGATCGACGCATTTACGCGCTTGCCCGGTATCGGTCCGAAGACGGCCGCAAGGCTGGCGTTTCATGTGCTGCGCATGAAAGAGGATGATGTCATCGATTTTGCCAAGGCTTTGGTCAGCGTAAAACGCAACCTTCATTATTGCTCTGTCTGCTGCAATATTACGGATACGGACCCGTGCCGGGTTTGTCAGGACAAAACCCGCGACCCTTCCGTCATTTGTGTAGTACAGGAATCTAAAGATCTGGTTGCGATGGAGCGGACGAAGGAATTCGATGGCTATTATCATGTGCTGCAGGGAGCGATCTCTCCCATGGAAGGTCTTGGTCCGGACGATATCCGGCTGAAGGAACTGTTGAACCGTTTGAGTGATGAACGGGTGAAGGAACTCATCCTAGCGACCAACCCGAATATTGAGGGGGAGGCTACCGCCATGTATATTTCACGGCTGGTGAAGCCGTTTGATATTCGCGTGACCCGGATTGCGCATGGCTTGCCTGTTGGCGGCGATCTTGAGTATGCGGATGAAGTGACGCTCTCCAAGGCTTTGGAGGGACGGCGCGAACTACATTAATTTAAGAACATGAATGGAAGAACCCCGAATCGCAGTAATGCGGCCCGGGGTTCTTTTCGTTTTAATCACCTGCAGAAAGTTCTAAGTTTGTCCTTTCCCCGATACACATTAATAAACCGGATGAGGGGGGACGGAACTTGAAGAAATGGAAAAGCTGGCATGTATTTCGAAATAAGACAACCCGCCAGTCTGATCAAGAGCGGGAGTATAAAGAGTTTCTTTATAAAGAGGCAAACAAAGCTCGTTTGGAATGGCAAAGAGCCAGTTTGGCTTTTCAAGAGGCGCTAGGAGAAGATGAGGTTGATGTTGCGATTTATTTGCTTGAAGCGGCGGAACGGAGGTATCAGATTCAATTAAAGAAGGCCAAGCAGGCTAAAGTTCAGTGGGATGTCTTTAAGTATGGGCCTTATTTTTAAGCGGCTAAAAGAGGAGATAGGAGGGTAATA
>DJTQ01000403.1 GCA_002439285.1 Paenibacillaceae bacterium UBA6304 | reverse complement strand
GGGCCCCCATTGCATGAGAGGGGTTAAAAGAAGGCGGTTTTCCCCCCCCCCCACCCCCATACAGCTCTCATAGAGGCTGGACTTCCCAAACTTTTCTTGACTAAACCCCGCCATAAATTCAAGCTCCAAAGCGATATGATCATCACGCTCGCCGGAAATCTTATTAAAAACGACACTGCTCTCCATATAAGTATCCCTGATATCAGACAGGCAGATAAGCGAATCCAAGCTCTCTTCCTTCGTCCGGTACTGGCATTCACAAGACTTCATTCGGGCGTTGTCGCCCATAAATAACCGTGTGTATTCCTCGGCTTCCTCACGGCAGACCTGCCGGAAGTTCTCTTCAGGAATACGCTCCAGGTAACTCTTCAATCTCTTTCCGCCCTGGCACATCGGAATAATGTTCTTAAGTTCTACCCGTCTGCGCCACTGGGCAATCAGCGACATCCGCGGCGGACGGCTCAGAAAATCCATAAGCAGCTCATATACCCAACCTCTAATCTCCATCCAGCGGGCTTGCTCTTCCGGTATTTGAACAGGCTCCTTATACAGCATGGTCATATCGGTTCATCTCCCTGATCCTATAAGTAATTAAAAAAGATGACTTCCTTATTTGACGGAAATCATCCATGGTTCATATACCGACACATGATTAAGGGGGTCATGTATCTTCGGTTTTTATTATAACGTATAATGAAAGCGCTTTATGTGAGATTTTTGACAGATTATTAACAAGTTTAATACAAGGTTCCTTATTGAGCATCTCCTTTGCCGGAATGCCCCAGCCAACCGAGTGCCTGCCTGTAATCGTCAGGCCGGTTCATATTAAACGGAATCCTTTCTTGCGGAAGTCCCGCTGCGGCCGCCATCGCCGCTCCATCCGCATATTCGGCACGCAGATTCTCCGTCCAACGGGTGAGCTTCAAATTTCCAGACTGCAATTCCTGCTCCAGTCCAGACAATACATTGCGGCGGTATGCGGCCAGCAAAGGCTGTACACGCCCCTGAACCACGGGGATAATCGCTTCTATGCCTTCCCCCTGTGCGTTTCGCGCTACTGATTCCTCTGCCTGCCGAGCATGTTTGGCAAGCCATTCAAACACTTCCCGGGAGGCAAAAGGCATATCGCAAGCGACCGCTAGACTCCAAGGCGTCTCCGCTGCGGTTAATCCGGCATGTAGCCCCGCTAACGGACCCGATCCGGGAAATGCATCGCACAGAACTTCTTTACCCAAGTAACTGTAGGCCTCCGGCTGACTTCCTCCGGCGATAATCACACGTTCGGCAACCATCTCCAGTTCTCGAATCAATCGTTCAATAACCGGCACGCCTCCCAGCGGCAGGAGCGCTTTATTGCTTCCCATCCGGCTCGAACGCCCCCCGGCAAGAATAATGGCGGTAATCTCGTTCCCGATCAGAATCTTCCCCTTTCTTCAATAAATACTGGAAAAACAAAAAGAAGATGGTTTGTATCCCCTTTCATCTCTGTGTTACATTGAGAACATACTCACTTTCCTAAAGTACAATCGGATTCGGACAGAAAGGAATGGCGCACTTGCAGGACAATACCGAGTTCTCGTCCTCATCTAAACTGCCCTTGGGGCTACTTAACTTTTTCGTTTACGGAACTATGGTTATCTTTGCTGCTTTTTTTCAATTATATTTGCAGGACATCGGCATGGACAAGTTGGAGATCGGCAGCCTCATGGCCATCAGCCCGTTTATTTCACTCTTGGCGCATCCTTTCTGGAGATATTTAAGCGACCGCGGCCAAAATATGCGGGCTATTTTACTGATTATGCTAACTGGCTTGCTGCTCACCGGCTTTCTTGTGTTTAGAGCCAATACTTACCAAATGCTGTATGCATCGATGCTACTGCTCTTCTTCTTCCAAAGTCCGTTGCTGGCTCAGTCAAACAGCTTGACTTTGGGATACATCGAAGGCCGCCAGCAAAAGTTTGGCGCCTATCGTCTTTGGGGCTCCATGGGATGGACCCTCATCGCTTTGACGGCAGGCCTGATTATCGATAGCATGGGTCAAAACGGAATTTTCCTGCTCTTCAGCATCACCTTAGTGTTGGCGATGGGATCTGCCATACTTCTACCATCCATTACGCTTACTAGTAATACGCCAAGGATTTCATTCCGAGAAATCCGCCGCACTTTGCAAAATAAATACTTTCTCGCCTTTGTGTTATGCGGGACATTGGTCTCGATTCCGAATGCGATTAACGGCATCTTTATGCCGCTGTTCATAAGCGACTTGGGGGGGTCGCGGCTTCAGGTTGGCGGCGCAGTATTCCTGTCCACCATCTTCGAAGTGCTTGCTTTTATCCTGTTAAACCGTTATGTAAAACGGAAAATCACGGTACTGATGGGATGCTTGGCGATCGTCAGCCTATTGTTCGCGTTGCGCTGGAATCTGATGGCCGAGGCGACAGATCCGATTCAAATCATACTGATCCAAGTCCTCCATGCCGTGACCTTCGGCGGTTTCTTCTATGTAGGAACTAGGCTTACCGCCCTGTTCCTGCCCCGGCCGCTTCGCTCTGCCGGCCAAGCCGTTTATGCTTTTGCCTTAAGCGGAGTTTCGGGCGTGATCTCAGGTTTCCTAGGCGGTTGGACCTTCCAGAATTTCGGACCGGTCACTATGTACAAAATGGGAGTCACTTTTGCGTTAATTGGAGCGCTGGGGTTCGGTCTGTTGTGGCACCATATTCGCAAGAACGGATACTCTCCATCTATACATCTCGAACAGAATGGGAAATAAAGGACTTTTAGGGTTTTATTCTACATTTTAGGTGTCCGGAAGCCAGTTATTAGTCCTATTGAGTCAAATAAGACCTCAAAAGGCTCCTATTTTCGAGCTAGCACCTTAGTCTTGGGAAAATAAGACCCAAAAAGTCCATTATTATTTATATAGTCCACGCATCGCATTAAAGAAAACAAGCTCCAGACTGCGTTACGCCCATCCGGGAAATCCCGGACGGTCACGCCGCAGCTTCCGGAGCTTTGTTTTCTTATAGGGGGCACTCGTAGCTGATCAAGGTGATTACCGGCCCTTAACTAAAGTGTACACTATGAAATGCATTTCATAGCAAGCTGAAATAAAAAAAAGAAGCCCGGATAACCAGGCTCCTCTATAAATCAAGGTCTATCGACTTGCTCAAGACTCACTTCGGCAGTTGAAACGAGCTCTTGAGCGATACGATCAGATTAAACACCGGGTGCCCCGGCTTCGAATATTTGGAATCGACATTGAAATAGCCGTGACGGAAAAATTGGAATTTGTCCTGCGGCTGCGCATCCTTCATTCCCGGCTCCACATAACCATGCATGATGCTTAAGGAATTCGGGTTGATGCGTTCCATGAACGGCTTTTCCTCCACACCTTCCTCATTCGGCTCTTCATCCAGGATCAACGGCTCGTACAGCCGGAACTCGGCAGGAACCGCCTGGCTGGCTTCCACCCAATGAATCGTACCTTTGACTTTGCGGCCGGTAAAACCGCTGCCGCTCTTCGTCTCGGGATCATAGGTGCAGTGGATTTCCAACACATTTCCGTCCGCGTCTTTAATCACGTCGTTACATTTGATGAAGTATGCATGCTTCAGGCGGACTTCATTGCCGGGGAACAACCGGAAATACTTGCTCGGCGGGTTCTCCATAAAGTCTTCACGCTCGATATAAATTTCACGGGAGAACGGAATTTGACGGTTGCCCATCTCTTCATTCTCACTGTTGTTCTCGGCTTCCAACAGTTCCGTTTGCCCCTCAGGGTAATTCGTAATGACCACCTTCAACGGATCGACGACCGCCATCGTGCGCGGTGCCTTCAACTTCAGGTCTTCCCGGATGAAATGCTCCAGCATCTTCAAATCGATAGAGCCATAAGCTTTGGAAATCCCGGTTTCAAACACAAAAGATTTGATCGCTTCAGGTGTATAACCCCGGCGGCGAAGGCCCGAGATCGTCGGCATGCGCGGATCGTCCCAGCCATCGACGACCCCTTCGTCGACGAGCATTTTCAGCTTCCGCTTACTGGTTACGGTTTGCTCCAGATTGAGCCGGCCGAACTCATATTGATGCGGCACACTCGGCATCCCCGTCTCGGCGATGACCCAATCATAGAATGGACGTTGGTCCTCAAATTCGGTGGAGCAAAGAGAGTGCGTTACTCCTTCGATCGCATCCTCCAGCGGATGGGCGAACGTATACATCGGATAAATGCACCATTTATCCCCGGTATTATGATGGGAGGAATGCACGATCCGATAGATAACCGGGTCCCGAAGATTAATGTTCGGCGAAGCCATATCGATCTTGGCGCGGAGCACCTTCTCTCCGTCCTTGAATTCGCCGGCGCGCATCCGCGTGAACAAATCCAGATTTTCCTCAACCGAACGATCCCGGTAAGGGCTGTTTTGCCCCGGCTCGGTCAGCGTTCCGCGCGTTTCGCGGATTTGATCGGCGCTAAGATCATCAACATAAGCTTTGCCTTTATTAATTAGTACAACAGCACGATTGTACATCTCTTCGAAATAATCCGAGGCAAAACGCAGCTCTTCCCATTCGAATCCGAGCCATTTCACATCTTCCTTGATGGAGTTGACGTACTCGATATCCTCTTTTACCGGGTTCGTATCATCGAACCGTAAATGGGTCCGGCCTCCGAATTCATCGGCCAAGGTGAAGTTAATCCAGATCGCCTTCGCGTGACCGATATGAAGATACCCGTTCGGCTCCGGCGGGAAACGCGTCACTACGGTCTCCACTTTCCCGTTCTTCAAATCTTCGGTGATAATGTTTTTGATGAAATTGGGAGGGGTACAGTTATTGTTCTCCACGGTGATCAACCTTTCCATACATGGAATCTCTGTTATTATTTTCTCCGATTTTTCTTCTTATAAATATACCGATATCTCTACGAATGTTCAACAGGACACCACATCAAAATGTCATCGACATACTGTCCATCCAGATAAAACTCTTCAACCAAACGGCCCTGCTCCGTAAAACCGCAACTCCGGTAAAAGGCGACCGCCCCGGGATTGCTTGCCAGGACACGCAAGGACAGCTTGCGAACTCCCCGTTCGGCGGCGAGCTGCTTGACGGCCTCCATCAGCTTACGGCCCACGCCGTGTCTCTGGTAAGAGGGATGAATAGCGATATTAATATCGTAGACATGGCGATTGCTCTCCAAGGGGGTCGGGTGGTCAAATCCCAAATATCCGCAAAGCTCCTCGCCGATGCCAGCGACGAGTTGGCTCCCCGGCGGACATTTCTGCAAATAATGCTCCCGTGAGTTCCACACGAGGCTTTGTGCCGGCGTTGAATGCTCGTCCCATGTAAGGGAATCGATCTCCATGAGTGCCCCCGCATCGCCCATTTGCGACAAACGGATCCAGACAGATTCAGACATGCTTGCACCTTCCTCTCTTTACTAAAGAAGCAGGAACATTTTACGTACTTGCCCCTAACATCTATTCCATAGTTCATCTTATATAGTCGATAATCATTTTATTATATCTCAAAAAGTCGAACTACACCGTGCGAAAAAGCTCGCTCTTCGCATCGCGGTTCATATAAGCGTGAACCAGGAAGGAGCCTACCGCCAGCACCGAGATGGCCACCGCCAGCCAGGCCACCGGAATCAGGCCGTTCCAGTCGAACAGAACTCCCATGGTGTACGGGCCAACCACTTTGCCCGCGGCGCCCATTCCGCCAACCACACCTAAGTAGAACGGTGCAGACTTGCCTGTCCGATCCGAAATAAATGAAGGAATCGCCGGCGAGATCAGCATTTCTCCAAAGGTGGTCAGCACCATCGCAGCCACCATGCTTGGATAGTTGTTGAATCCGAGAATCGTTATATATCCCAGCAAATAAAATACCGCGCTAGCCGTTAATTGCGCTTCCGCCGATCCGGCAAACGTCCGCTTGATCCACAGAATAAACGGCTGCCCGATGAAAATCAGTACCCCGTTAAGCGTCCATAAAATACTGTAATTCCACTCCGGCATCCCTTTGGAGAGCGTAAAAGGCGATACTCCGTTGTTCCAGATACAATTGCCCAGCCAAAGGAAGAAAGATCCAATACCCATAAACAAATAAACGTTATATCGGCTTAGTAATTTCCAGGTATTCTGGCCTTCCGGTGTGCTTTTGCGTTTCTTCTCCAGTTGCAGGTCGCCCTCGTTTTTTTGAACTTTGTTCAAATAAACCCAGAAGAAAAGAGCAAAGGCCGCCGAGATTGCCCCATTCAAAATAAAGCTCATATCATAGGAAATCCGGACCAAAAATCCGCTGAGCGCAGTTCCCAAGGCTACTCCTATATTGTTGGCTACATAGATGACATTAAACAGTTCCCCTCGCCGCTCCGCAAAACGAAAGCCTATAAATGCCTGAATCGCCGGCATGGACATCGCGTTAAAGAAGCCGATCAATCCCATCAACAACATAAATATGGACCAATTCCCGCTCCCGAGAGGCAACATCAGAAGAAACAGCGCGTTCATGCCCACTCCACCGACGATCAGCTTTTTCACGCCTAATTTATGATATAACGAACCCCCGAGAACTTGTCCCGCGATCCCCCCGAGCGACATGACCAGAATTACCAGACCGGCATCCGTCACGCTCCGGCCCAGCACTTTGAATACGAACATCGTAATCAAAGGCCACATCAGCGATCCCCCGACAGAGCTGATCAGACTGGCGACAAGGAAAATTTTGATTTCCCGCGGATAGGATTGCAACCATTTCATTCATTTTCTCCCCCTCTGCTAAACCCTTTTATCTCTACATTTATGTATAAAACATCAACAAAGGGAGCCGGAAGCGGCCCCCTGTGGTTATCACCTTGGATAGTGAATGTAAGAAATATTTGCAGCCCAGATTATCATAGTATCGCTAAAAGGTCCCGATTTCGCAAGTACACTTATTGACGCTTTACATCAACAACGGTTGAGAAAAAGACGGCCCCGCCGCCCATGTCGGCGAGCCGGTCCGGCGTGAGGGCATTGACCCGCCGGCGCTGGCCTTCCTGTCCCCACCACAGCCCCTGGCTCACTAGGGTACCCGGCAACATCTTGTCGGTTACGTTAGCCTTGACCTGATAGCTGCCACGGTCGTTCCAGACGACGACGTTATCGCCGTCTTCAATACCGCGGGCCGCCGCATCCTGCGGGTGAATCTGCAGCAGCGGGCTTTTCTCCAGTGCCGTCAGCTTCTCCACATTGCCGAAGGTGGAGTTCAAAAAACTGTGGTTCGGCGGCGACACGAACATCAGTGGATATGGAGCATCCTCTCCGGGACGATTCTCTCCGTCGAATCCCTCATGAAGCGGGATATAGGTCGGCAGCGGCGGGGGCCCGGCCTCCGCCATTTTGGGCGCATAAAAGACGATTTTGCCCCATGGGGGCGTCAGGGTTTCCAGGGAAAGCGCCCGCTGGTCCATGTTCTGCTTTTT
>DJTQ01000031.1 GCA_002439285.1 Paenibacillaceae bacterium UBA6304 | reverse complement strand
CTCCTGACCAAGCTCACTTTCACCATGTCGCTCTCTTCCCTCGGCTCACCAGGCCGCTCTATGAAGATTAACTGGAAAACCTACAGTTATTTCGGGCGGTAGGCCAGGTCAAAACCAAACTAACTGGAAATTCTACAGCTAATTTAGGCGCTTGCAGCAAAAAGAGGGGAAAGGATAAGAATTAACTGTAGGAAATACAGTTAATCCTCTAGAACGACTGGATACACGGTAATTAACTGTAGGAAATACAGTTGATTTACTCCCAACAGTCACTCCTGTCGATCCCAGCGGTGAATACATCAAGTTAATGGGCTAACATCTCTTGGCTGGCTTTCCTTTCAAAAGAGTTGTCAACAAACCGCCTTATCAAATTGAGGAGGTTTTTATGAAAAGGAAAGAAATATTAGAAAAAGCAGGCAAGAAAACAGAGACGAAGGCAAGGAATTCGTCTTGGATAAAGGCCCGTAGAGGGTGATTTCACCCCCAATAACGTGTTTGAGGTTCGTTACATTCGCATAGTGCCGTATTTTGCCCAAATAAGGTTTGTCAGATTCGTTAGGGAGGGGAAGCAGCTTTGCAGTGTTGCAAAGGGATACCAAAAAAGATTATGTTCTCCGCCTCACTCATTTTCTCGCCAGATACAATGCCCCCCATACCCCAAAAACTCTCGCACCTCAAGTACTTCACGACCTCGTATAACAATCTCCATGGCATTCTCAGAGTCCCACTCGGTGCCTCCACCCAGAATTGCTCCGAAGGTATCATCGGTTCTATCGATAGGATTTCGATAAAGATCAACTTCACCTACGTCCATAAATGACAGGATGTCCCTACCTGTAGTTTCAGCCAGGCCCTCGGGATAGTCGGCGGTATCGCTGGACATTTTTTCGATTTTCCATTCACATGCTTTTTTGCATAGTTCATCAATAGTTTCATCTGGCAATTGATTCAAGATATCATGGATATATAGCTCTGCTTCCTCCAAACTCATGTCTTCCGTATTAAAGTGGTATTCAACCTGGCTATTAAATAAAGTTAGAGGTCCAAATCCGGACAATCTGCTTTCGTCTGAAGGATCTTCTATGCCAACGTGATCTAAATGGAATGTTGTAGTCAAATTATTTTCCTCCTACTTTGAAGAGGTTTGCTCGCAAACCGCCTCATCCTCATATCGTGCCAGCGCCTTTGTCGAGGACTCCAGCATCCGCTTTTTTAAATAATCGCCCTCGACTACCCGAACCCGTTGCCCGAGAAAACGGATTTTGGAGAGCAGATACTCCGTCTCACTTCCAAACAGCGTTACTTTGACTCGATAGGTATCAGTTTCCGCATCGTACTCCACGTTTTTTTCGAAGCTGGAGAAGGCATACAGGATGCGGGATAACTCAGCGTTATAGGTGCGGACAATCTCAATGACGACTTCACTTTTGCGAGACTCAAGTGTATTTCCGATACCTTTCAGAAGGTGCTCCGCAACAGACGGCTTCATGGGAACTGACGTGACGGAACGGATTTTACTCAACCTGGTACTCATCATGGCACGGTTCCGGCTGTGAATCCAGAGCAAATACCATTCCCGTTTGACCATCGAGTACTCCAGTTTATAGGGAAGTCCCGAATGGTCGTTGTTCACACGCTCTCCCTTAATCTCATACGTGATGACAATCCCGGTTTTATTCATGATATGACGGCGTAAAGGGCGGAGAAGCGGGTGATAGACTTGCCGTTCCTTGCTGCGGGCCTTTTCAATTAAATGAGAGGAGATCTCCAAGACCTCGTCGGGCTCGAGAATAGAGCGTAGCTTCCCCAAGGTCTCCGTTGTAAAAGCTTCAGTCGCCGCCGGATGCTCCAGCATCGTCTTCAGCCATGCCCGCTCGTGCGAGGTGACCATGAAAGTGCCGGAATCATCCAGCCTGGAGATGATCTGGTGATTAAATATTTTCTCAAACAGATTCATAGTAAGCTTGTATCTCCTTCCATTCGGCAATCATTTCCCGGCGAAGATGCAGAGGCTCCAGAACCTCGCAGCTGGAACCGAAACTCCGCAGCCACGGCTTGATTTCCGTAATCCCGTTCACGGTGATTTCGTAAATAAAGCATGCTTCATCCTCTTGTACGATTTGTCCCCACTGCCCCTGCAGAAGGACCCGCTCCTTCACGAAATTCGGTTCGGAGCCTCCCGGAACAAAGAATCGGGCCCGAACCTTCACCGGTCGCCCTGTATCGATTAGCCAACTATACCGGATTCTCTCGGTAAGTTCCTTTTCCTTCTCCTCGAACCATGCCCGGTCCACGGTTTCGGCCTCTTCGATTTGGGTGATTCCCTCCATGCGATATTTTCGAATCCCTTCCCGGCCATAGGCAAGCAAATACCATCTTCCGTACTGGTGGTCATAGACGATCTTTAATGGAGTCGTCTTTTCGGCTTTGCCCTCCGTGTCCCGTTCATATAGAGGATTGGTGTTTTTGGAGGCATAGCTCTTCTCGGACTTCGGTGAGAAATACTGAAATGAGATCTTGCGGCGGTGCCGGATGGCATGGAGCAGCGTGAATAGATGAGCCTCATCCAGGATCCGTGAGTGATAGTGGTACTTGTATAAAAATGATTCTAAGGCATGCTGCTCGAGCCCATCACGCAGAAGATGCTTCTTGAGTCCGTCACGCAGCAGATAGCCTTGGACGGAAGGGACCTGCGTGTTCGCCATGACATCCACAAAGTCGTATAAATCGAGAAGTTCTTCGTTGGATAAGCCTCGGACCAGATCATCCTGGATGCGATATTTGAAGGGGCGAGGACCGGGTTCACGTTTAATGACGCCCACCTCTTCCAAGTATTTGAGATCCGAACGGATCGTCTTCTCATCAGGCAAAGGGAGGCCGGAAGACAGACTGCTGCAGCATGTGTCCAGAAGCTCTCTTGCAGTCAATGCACGGTCATTCATCGCGTCGAGCAGCATTGAGATTCTTTGGCTTTCCGATTCCTTGACGGATTTGGCGCGAAAAAGAAACAGAAGCAGCGGATCTGTAGAGTCATAGTAGCTGTAACGAAGGGTTTCGGAGAATTCCTTGCCCTGCTCCTGCGGCAAATGTTGGTGCAGGGAACCGACGACGTCCTTGAGCCGCCGGATCGTTTTATCAAAGGTGTGGACGGAAATGCCCAATCGCTCCGCGAATTGCTGTCTGCTGAACGCCCCGCTTGTCAGCACCAGCAAACGCAGAAATTGGATTTCCTTATCAAAGCTTTCTTTAGCCAATGGTATATCCCCCGTTCAGATGAAACTCTTCTTCCATTGTAGCAGGGGTGTGATTTGGGTGAAATGGCAAACTTTTTTCAGTGTCGTAATACTTTCGCCATGTTCGTTCCGCATGAAATGAGCGATTATAATAACAGTTCTTATGCGGACGGTCGTAACGAGGCGAGGATATCGGTTTATCCCGCAGTGCCGTACATGGTATGTCACGGTATCCTGTACGACCCTATCGGTAAGAACTCCATTTGGGGTTCGATTCCCCAATCGCCTAGGGAGCGATTCTGGTAGAGCAAACTCGACTTTCACTCGAGCGAGAAACTGAGCAAATAACCAAAGGAATAGAATCCCTGGCGGCTAGTTGAAGCGCACTGCAGGAAAAGGCTTTGCAATCCGTGGATACCGGTGGCGCGTAACTCCGGGGAATTCTCTCGGATGGAGGAGTTGTGAAAAGGCGGCTGAAGTGGGTCACCTTTCTGCACCCAATATCCTTGAGAGTAACCCGTTGATCGCCCAGCTTAAACGAGATTCCGCCTGGACCGCAGAGGGATTCTAAATCCATTGGTTAAACCATGAGGAGGTAATACATATGTTTAACAAAGTAATCATTCAAGACGATGAGCGCGGTCTGCTCTTTCATAAAGGAAGCTATGTGAAGAAGCTAAATCCGGGGACTTATCGCTTTGCGGCTTGGTCGCAATCTGCGGTTGTGGTGATGAATATTGCAAGACCGTTCGTTGTGGAGGGAAAGGATTTGCAGTTATTCTTTCATGATGATGAACTTGTGCGGGAGCTTGATGTCGTACGTGTGCAAGACCATGAATACGTGCTGCATTATGAAGACGGCCAATTCGTGCAGATGTTGAAGCCTGGCGTCTATGCTTTTTGGAATATACTGAAAAAGAATACTTTCTTGCATACGGATATCAGACAGCCCGAGCTGCCTGCCGAAATTGACCGTTCGGTTCTGACGAAGCTCACGGCCTATGTGCAATCCTGCGAAATCGCGAATTATGAATCCGGGTTCTTATTTTATGATCATGTTATGCAACGGGAGCTTTCCCCTGGAAAATACTACTTCTGGAGAGGACCGGTTTCGGTCGTGGTCAAGACGATGGATTTAAGACAACAGCAAATGGACCTTATCGGTCAGGAAATCATGACGGAGGACAAAGTAACTCTGCGATTGAATTTCGTTTGCCAATATAAAATCGTAAATCCGCTCCGAGCTTTGGAAATCAAATCGTTCGAGGAGCAAATCCATATCCAGCTTCAGCTTCTGCTGCGGGAATATGTAGGCACACTTAAATTGGACGATCTTTTGAAACAAAAAGAAGACGTTGCATCGTTCATTCTGTCCCGTTTACACGAGAAGAGGAAGGAATATGGGGTGCAGTTCCTGAGCGCGGGGGTTAAGGATGTTATTTTACCGGGAGAAATGAAAGAGATTCTGAACACCGTCCTGCTTGCGGAGAAAAAGGCACAGGCGAACCTGATCACCCGCCGGGAAGAAACGGCTTCGACCCGAAGCTTGTTGAACACCGCAAAGCTGATGGATGAGAACCAGACCTTATTCCGCCTGAAAGAACTGGAATTCCTTGAGAAAATATGCGATAAAGTCGGTTCCATTTCGTTAACGGGCGGCGGAGACCTGTTGGAGCGTTTAGGCTCCCTAATTGGAGAGAAAAAGACGGCAAGTAAATAACGAACACTTAGGGAGTTTTGTGTTGTGAGGAGGAGAGGATTATATGAGCAGTTACCATCCACAAATTTTGACTGCGCTGGAGCGGATTGAACAGGAAGAGAACGTCCGGATCTTGTATGCTTGTGAATCAGGCAGCCGGGCGTGGGGATTCCCGTCCAAGGACAGCGACTATGATGTCAGATTTCTGTACGTCAGACCGGTAGAATGGTATTTATCGATCTTTGAGAAGCGGGATGTCATCGAGCGTCCGATCAGCGATATGCTGGATATCAACGGCTGGGATTTGCACAAAGCTCTAAACCTGTTTCGCAAGTCGAATCCGCCGCTGCTGGAGTGGCTTCAGTCCCCGATAGTTTATAGGGAGAACCATACAGTCGCGGAGCAAATTCGCCGTATTTCCCCGCTCACCTTTTCTCCAAAGTCGTGCATGTATCACTATTTACATATGGCGAAGGGGAACTATCGGGATTACCTGCAGGGTGAACGGGTAAAGATCAAGAAATACTTTTATGTGCTCCGTCCGATTTTGGCATGCGAATGGATTGAGAACTATGGCACCATGCCTCCAGTGGAATTCGACCGGTTGGTTGAAGCGGTTGTGCCGGGGGGAAGCGAGCTTAAGAGGGTGATCGACGGTTTGCTTGTCCGTAAAATGGCGGGGGACGAAATGGATTACGAACCGAGAATCAACCCGATCAACGCTTTTTTGGAAGCAAAAATAGAGTACTATGAGCGGATCGCATCAGGTCTGCAAACGTCCGACGGGGATCAGGATGGGCGGCTTGATGAGTTGTTTCGATCCGTACTGAAGGAGACTTGGGGAACGGATTACCATTTATAGTCCTCATATGATTTGAAACAGGAGTTGAAGAAATAATGGCTTATCAAAATATAGAAGGCGTGCGTGTCTGGGGAAATCCTGACCAAGGTGCGCTGGTTCAAGCGAAAATGTGCGCGGAAACGGGCAATGTGGTTCAAGCTCTGCTGATGGCGGATCATCATAAGGGGTACAGTCAGCCGATCGGCGGAGTTGTGGTCTATGACGGGCAAATCTCTCCATCCGGCGTGGGTTATGACATCGCATGCGGAAATAAAGCGGTGCGAACTAATTTGTTCGCCAAAGATATTAAACCGGAGTTAACGCGGATCATGGATGAGATTGCCCGCAAAATCTCCTTCGGCATCGGGCGGGTCAATCATGAGAAGGTGGACCATGGCCTTTTTGAGGATCCGGATTGGCATGTTTATAGTGCGGTCGGCAGACAGGAACATGATAAGCTGAAGGCATTGGCTCAGGGGCAACTGGGGACCGTCGGTAGCGGCAACCACTTCGTGGACCTGTTTGAAGAAGCGGGAACCGGCCGATTGTGGATCGCGAATCATTTCGGGAGCCGAGGATTCGGACATAAAACAGCGAGCGGCTTTCTGAACCTGGCTGCCGGCCGAGAGTTTCTCGGGAGTGCTCCCGGCGAGAAGATGGACCAGCCGCCAGTGTTGCTCGATTTGAACAGCGAACTGGGAGATATGTATTACCGCGCCATGAAGCTGGCCGGACGCTACGCTTATGCGGGGCGGGATTATGTGATCAGCCAGGTGCTGTCCATTCTTGGTGCGGCAGCGGACTTTGAAGTGCATAATCACCATAACTATGCCTGGAAAGAGACGCACGGCGGGAAAGAGGTTGTTGTCATCCGTAAGGGGGCGACTCCTTCAATGCCCGGTCAAATGGGGTTTATTGGCGGTAGCATGGGGGATATCTCCGTGATCGTCAAAGGGAAGGACAGCGCAGAGAACAGGGAGGCTTACTACAGCACCGTTCATGGCGCCGGACGAATCATGAGTCGAACCCAAGCCGCCGGAAAAATGAATTGGAAAACCCGCGCTCGCAGCGGTGGACAAATCAGCACCGAGCAAATGATGATGGCGGTTCGTGACTTCGGCGTAGAACTGCGCGGCGCTGGCACGGATGAGAGTCCCTTCGTCTACCGGAAGCTTCAAGAAGTGCTGGATGCGCATGCCGAAACAATCGAGGTCATGCACGTCCTGAAACCGATCGGCGTATGCATGGCCGGGGCGGATGAGTTTGATCCGTATAAGGATTAGTGGGTTGATCTAAGAGAAAAAAACATCAGGAAATATGGTATACTCGTAATAATTAGCTGCCATAGGAGGTTCGGAAATGATCCCTAGGAAAATAGATCTACAGTCGGCGAATGCCATCAAATCCATACTTAAGAAAATGGACATTCATAATTCACGGGTACTCATTGATCTTGATAAGCAGACGGTAGAATCACATGAGGAAAATTACTCGATTGACAACCTTCTGGAAGCAGCTGGAGCATTGTCCCCACAACGAGGTAAGGAGTTGCTTGAAGAGGTAAATAGATCCCGTGAGGAATGGGATTAATGAGTACGGGGTATTTGTTGGATACCAATATTGCGATTGCAATTATTGGTAATTAAGGCAACGTGATCAAACTTGTTCAGATTGCCGCTCGTGATCAAATGTCAGTCTATTTTTCAGCCTTACGGAATGTGAAGTATTCTCTGGATTGAAGCCTGAAGAACGGTTACGTGCAGAAAGGTTGTTTTCTCCAAAAAGATGTATAGACGTTTCTTCAGACATAGCAAGACTAGCAGGAACTATCCGCAGAGATCAAAAATAAAAGCAACGAAAGTTAAAAACGCCAGATGCACTAATTATAGCTACAGCACTTTTAAATGACTTAATCTTAGTCTCCAGAGATTCCGATATGAATTTTATCGAGAGTGAACATGGAATTCAACTATTAAGAATATAAGTAAGAAAATAAGCCTGTAAGCCGAGCGAATATCAGAACTTCCTGATATTCGCTCGGCTTTTTTTACCTATCCATAGACACATATCCTTTCAACCTTCATGGGGGCCTATGATTCGTTTGAAGGTACAAGTAAGTGAACACGAACAAAGCGCTTGATTCTGATTCTAATGAAACTTTTCTCCATTCCCAACACCGATATGAACTGTACTTAAATTAAAGCATTAGATTATAAATAACATGCTCCATTTTTGTCTACTTCACCAAAATATAGATCGTTTTAGCCGAGACTCTTAGAACTTAATAAACATAGTATATTATCAAATCCTTCGAATTTTGATGGACAAATTGATATGGAGGTGAATCGTCAAATGCCGTTAAACAATGTGGTGATTAATGGTGGATTTGAATCCGGAACCCTCAATCCATGGTTTTCTCAAGGTACTACTGTCAACAATACGCATAGTCACTCCGGTTTTTTTAGCGCTCAGTTATCAGGCGGGCCTCTCAGCTCTTTTCTATCACAATTCGTTCCAATCCAAGCAGGACAAAATTTAGAAGTTTTCTATGCTCTGTCGAAGATCGGATCAAACCCAAATCCATTGGTTAGCTTATCCATCGCTTTTTATAATGCTGCGTTCAATTTCTTGGGAATTGGGTTAGTTGTCAACAATTTTAACGACCGGATTCCAGACGTGACGTTTGATAATTGGTTGGAAATGTATAACGTAACCTCGATAGCCCCACCAGGAACCACACAAGCGCTCCTAACCATCAGTACAGTGCCGATAGCTGGAGCAGCTAACCTTCTTGTAGATGATATTGAAGTCATTCGATTTAGCGGAATTAGTGGGGTAACAGGTCCAACCGGGCCGACGGGTGTAACGGGAGCAACCGGCGTTACAGGAGCAACAGGCGTCACGGGAGCAACAGGCGTCACGGGAACAACTGGTGTAACGGGAGTAACTGGCGTCACGGGAGCGACGGGCATCACAGGAGCAACGGGCGTAACAGGAGCAACTGGCG
>DJTQ01000415.1 GCA_002439285.1 Paenibacillaceae bacterium UBA6304 | reverse complement strand
TTCCCCTCATTCGCAAGTCTCCGGATATTTTCGTTCAGGAAATCCGGCAGTCCCGGTTCCGCCGCATCGGCCTTGCCGATCCGCCATGTCACCCCGCCGAGTCGGGCCTCAATTCCCCAGCCCGTCAGTGCCTTCAATCCTTCCGCCGCAACCAGCTCCAGCCCCTCCTGTTCCGCCTGCCTTACGATGGCTCTGGCGAGCGGATGCTCCGACAGCCTTTCCGCAGAAGCGCAGGCTGCGAGCACCCGGTTGCGGTCATACCCTTCCGCTACTATCAATTCCGTCATGACTGGGATACCGGAAGTCAGCGTCCCGGTCTTGTCGAATGCGACGACCTTTACGCCTGCCAGCAAATCCATATAAGCGGCTCCTTTAAACAGCACCCCTTTTCTGGCACTCCTCGACATCGCCGAGAGCATCGCCGGCATCACCGAGGAGACCAAGGCGCAAGGAGAAGCCACAACGAGAAAGACCATCGCTTTATAAAAAGTCAATGACCAAGACCAGCCCCATATCATTGGACCCGATAGCAACAAGGCAGCGGTCACTGCCACAACCCCTTTGGCATAACGGCCTTCGAGCCGCTTGATAAACCGTTGGGTCTGCGGCGTCTCGTTTTCCGCCTGCTCCACCAACGCGATAATCTTAGCAAACAGTGTTCCTTCTGCCGGACGGGTGACCTCCACGTACAAGGCTCCTTCTCCATTTAATGTTCCGGTAAACACCTCGCCGCCCGCCCCTTTATCCACGGGCATCGATTCCCCGGTAATAGACGCCTGGTTGACCGCCTATCCGCCGCTTGAAATTACTCCATCCGCCGGAATGACTTCCCCGGGCTTCACGAGCACCAGGTCGCCGGGAGATAAATCCTCGACGGCAACGATTTTCATGCCGTTTCCATCGACCTTAAGCGCATGCTCCGGCTTGAGCGCAACCAAGGCGGAAATGTCCTTTCGGCTTCGCTCACTAGCAAAAGACTCCAGCGCACCGCTAAGTGCGAAAATAAATATCAGCATCGCTCCTTCATTCCAATAGCCGATAGAGGCGGCCCCCAGAGCTGCTGCAATCATAAGCAGATTAACATCTAGATCCTTGTCCCGGATCAATGTCAGCAGCCCTTCCCGGGCCTTTACGAATCCGCCCAAGCCGTAAGCGGCGATATATAAGGCAACCGACAGCGTGGTTGACCATTCCCCGATACCCCATCCCGCAAGCATGAGAACACCGCTGCCTAGCGCAAGCAGGATTTCCCGATGGCGAAGCAGACGAAAGATCGTTGTTCTCCGGCGCGGGCCCGGATTGGGTTGATTGGCCTTCTTTTGAGCAACCGATAACGGTTTGTGAATAGCTCTTGCCTGCATTACTGATTCCTCCTTTGGTGTAGGTACAGATGATTGAACGAGTGCCTCCAATTGAGAATGAAAACTATTGTTAATCCCCTGAAAATGACACATGCTGCTCCGGGAATGATCCCGAAGCAGCATGTAATTGAGAATGATAATCATTTTTGCATCAATACAATAAAATTGCCTATGTGAAACTTTACTTTATTTTAAACCTCTTTATTGCAATTGTAAACGCCCTGCCAAGCCTATTTTTGAATATTTTCAGATAAAGACTGATCTATCTCCGACAAAAAAAGCCTCTATTCCGGAATATTCCGAATAGAGGCTTTGACTATATTTCATTCTCGAATTTGATTATGCCTGGCTTGCTGTGATCGCCTGCTCCAAGTCGTAAATGATATCGTCGATGGACTCGGTGCCGATCGATAAACGGATCAACTCGGGGTTTACCCCTGCCGCTAATTGGTCCTCTTCGGACAGCTGTTGATGCGTCGTGCTCGCCGGATGGATGATCAACGACTTGGAGTCGCCGACATTCGCTAAATGAGAGAACAGCTTCACGTTCTCGATCAGCTTGCGGCCGGCTTCAACACCGCCCTTAATCCCAAAGGTAAGGATCGCTCCCTGGCCTTTCGGCAAATATTTCTGTGCTAACTCATAGGACTCGTGACTTGGAAGTCCCGCATAGCTGACCCATTCCACGTGATCATGCGCCTCTAGGTATTTCGCGACCTGGAGGGCGTTCTGGCTATGGCGCTCTACGCGCAAATGCAGTGTCTCCAGTCCTTGAAGCAACATCCAGGCGTTAAATGGCGATAACGACGCGCCCATATCGCGTTGGAGCTGAACGCGGGCTTTGATAATATAAGCCAGCGGCCCGACGGCATCCGTGTAAACCACGCCGTTATAGCTCGGATCCGGCTCGGTCAAGCCCGGGAATTTATCGTTCGACTTCCAATCGAACTTCCCGCTATCGACGATAATACCGCCGATCGACGTGCCGTGTCCTCCGATAAATTTCGTCGCCGAGTGCACAACGATGTCCGCACCGAAGTCGATCGGACGAAGCAAATACGGACTCGGGAACGTGTTGTCGACGATCAGCGGAACCCCGCTCTCATGTGCGATGGCGGCAACCGCTTCGATATCGAGCACATCGCCCTTCGGGTTGCCGATCGTCTCGGCAAAGAACGCCTTCGTCTTATCGGTGACCGCAGCCCGGAAATTCTCCGGATTTGAAGCGTCCACAAATCTTACTTTGATGCCAAGCTTCGCCAATGTGATCGAGAACAGATTATATGTACCGCCATACAAAGTGGTGGAGGATACGATTTCATCCCCTGCTCCGGCGATATTGAGAATGGAGAAAGTAATCGCCGCTTGTCCGGAAGCCGTCGACAGTGCACCGACACCACCTTCGAGTGCTGCGACTCGTTTTTCAAATACATCATTGGTCGGGTTCATGATCCGGGAATAAATGTTGCCGAATTCCTTGAGGCCGAACAGATTGGCAGCGTGCTCGGTGTCGCGGAATCCGTAAGAAGTCGTTTGATACAGCGGTACAGCACGGGAATACGTGGTCGGATCGATTTCTTGCCCTGCATGAATCGCAAGGGTTTCAGGAGCGAATTGGCGTTCTTCGGACATAGGGATAATGCCTCCTTTAAAATGGGGTTTGCGAGACGAATATTAATATTTTCATCATTCTCTCATAGAAACCTCCATTTGAAAATACCAAATCCGATAAATTTAATATGAATTAGAAAAATAATTTATTGGCGCTTGTTTCTTTCGACTCCCTGGAATTATCGGTAAGGCCTAATCTGCGAACAAAATAAGCATCCTCCATATTGGGATCCGCCGCAGTAAGTCCCGGAAACGGACATGTTTTTCCGACGAGGCGTACATAGATCCCCCCGGGATGCTCCCGGAAAAGAATCAAGTTCCGTTCCGGACAAGCGCCGAATTGATCGACTGAGATGACGCCTTCCCAAACTTGTAGAGGCAGACCCGTAACCCACTGCTCCCGATCCCCATCAAACCGTACCTTCCCGCAATCAAGCCAGATGATATGGTCGGCGGAGGATTCCCATTCGTTCAGTTCATGAACTGCGGCGATAACAGTTCTTTCTGCGGCATAACGGGTTAAATAGGCCATCGCCATCTTCCTTTCTGAAGAATCCATCGCATTCATCGGTTCATCCAAGAACAAATAATAAGGGGCGGCCAGCAAGGATTGAACGAGAGTAACCCGGCGGCGAATTCCTTGCGAAAGCTGTTTGATTTTAACTTTTCGGAATTCTTCAAGTCTGAAATCGCGCAGCAAGCCTTCGATCCGCTCGGTACGGTACACACCTTTCAGCTCCGCCAAATAGGACAACAGACGGAATACCGTCATCTCTTCATATAGTTCAATCTCTGACGGAACATAACCGATCTGGCTGCGTAGCAGCGGTAGGTCTCTGTCCGCAGTTCGCTGCCGATACAGAATCGTACCCCTGGACGGCATCTCGAGCGTGGCCAACAATGCCAGCAGTGTCGTTTTGCCGGCACCGTTGGCGCCGACGAGCAGTGTCAAGCCCCGGCGGACCTGCAACCGCCCGATACTCAGGGCAAAGCTGCCCAGAGGCTGGTAAACTTGATCCAGCGTAATCATCGGCCGGTCCCCCTATCAAGGCTACTCGCTACACTAAGGCTTCGGCTGCGATAATAAGATCGAAGCATGAATATCGCTCCCGCCACGAGCATTGCTAAATCCATCATTGTTATTAAAGATGCCGCCCAGCCTGAGGTCCTGGCCTGCTCTTCAAACAGGAACCAAAAAACGTATATCGCAGCTGCGGCAACACAAGCCATTGTTATTCCTTTACGAAACATTACGTACATGGCTGTTCCAGCCGTGATCATGGATATCCCCAGCCATTGCAGCAAAAAAGGAATGAACGGCATCGATACCTCCCCTGCTGCCTCCACCCGCAATCCGATAATGATGGAGCTGACAAGCGCCCAACCGACGATCAGGCCGATCACCATCAGCATGCGGCTATAAATGATCAGCGCCGGGGGATAGGGGGTGATACTCTCCACCGCCCGCATGCCGCGATCCCAGGAACGGTAGCTGTACAGCATAGAAGCGATTAACATAATCGGTGTAATGACCGGAAACAGTCCGCTCGGAATCGCTTCCCCCAACAGCAGGGTCCGGAACGGCCTAGACGGATCGACAAGCAAAATCAGCATCAGAAAAACCGCGGCCCCGGATAAAAACAATGACTTACGGTTCAAACGGAACTGGCTCCAAAGCAGCTTGCGCAGGGAGGGGGTCTCCACTTGCGGGTTAAAGTCAAGATCCGTGATTGCAGCTTTGGATTTCAGTGCGTCAAACTCCGGCTGAAGCGCTGCGATCAACGCAGCGGTTTCCGATGGGGATGGCGGCGGCTGCACCGCTTGCTTCAGCGGCTCCCGCAGTTCACGTTCCAACTGCTCCAGCTCTTTATCAATGGAGGGTTTCATGGGGTGGCACCTCGCTTTCTTCCGATTTATGGTTAAATCTGTTTCCGAACCTGTGCGGGGAATCCTCCGCCTGCTTTGAAAGAATCCGCTTCAGTTTCCTAAGCGCCCCATACAGATGGGACTTCACCGAACTAAGCGGCAGGTCCATCGTTACCGCTATCTCTTGCAGCTTCAAATCATGAAAAAAACGCATGCGGACCACATCCTGCTGAACCTCTGGCAGCCAGGTCAGCGATTCGGCGATTTGCTCCACCGTTTCCTGCCTTTCCATCAGTTCCTCGGCCCCGGGAGAGGGATCCGGATCCTCCGGCAGTTCGGCTGCGGATGCATACTCAGAGCGGTAGGAAGAACTCCTCCAATAATCGCGGCACAGATTAAGCGCGACCTTGTACAGCCAAGGCCGGAGCTGCTCCAGGCTGCCGTGTCGCTCCAAATGCCGGATGAGCCGGATAAACGTCTCCTGAACGAAATCCTCTGCTTTGGCCCGGTCGCCGAGCTGCTGGGTAATATAGCTGAGCAATGGCCCGTGGTACCTGGTGACCAGCAATTCAAAAGCCTCCTGTTCCCCCTGGGCCATCCGCTCTGCCAGTTGTTCATCGGAGATCATTTTGTTCCCCCTCTCCCCTTTCTTTTTTTGCGTTATAATCTGCTCTACTCTTCTTCTTCCATAATCCATCGTTCCCTAAGGCCGATTAACCAAATCGAACAGCCAAGCATAGCGGCCGCCGCCGCGAGAAGTACGATCCGATTAATCGGAAAGGATGCTCCGTCGGGGAGAAGGCTAGCATAGAGCGTCCATCCCGATAACCATTTCCCACCGCTCACCGTATCCAGCACCCACAATGAAAATCCGAGCGCAAGACCGCCGTACGTTTTTCGGAATAAAACCATGCCAAGAAGCGTTACCGAAGCAAGCAGCATAAACGCCGGCATCGTTTGCAGCAGGAGCGGTAAGATTCCCGTGCTTCTTTTCACACCCTCCGCTCCACTCCAAGGATACATCACGGTCGAAATCCCACCGAACTTGATTAGATAAACCACCATCCACCCGATATTTAACACGGAGGCGTAAATCAGCCCGAGTATCCATTTCCGGACGGCGATCAGCCGAAGAGAGACCGGATACGTTGCGATCATTTCCATGCTTCCTCCACCGATCTCGCGTTGGAACAGCAGCATAGTCAGCATGATCACGATCGGATACATTCCCATTTCAGAATAATAATAAACGGTTCGCGGTCTGCCTTGATCTCCGGTCAAAATGCTGATCAAATAAAGGATAAAGATCACCAGCACCAGCAGCGCCACCGGCTGCTTCTGAACCTTCAAATCGAGGAACGCTCCCCGGCGCAACTGCTCAATAGCCGTCTTCATTGCCGAACACCTTCTTCCATTCCCGTTCCCATTCCGTATACGGTATTTTGTCTGCTGGCGACATATCCGATGCAGATGCCGATTCCGGTTCAGCGACTTCCAGTCCTTTGTCATAAAAAATATTTAGAACCTCTTTAACCTGATCATACTTTCCTTCATCGAGCGCCTTCGCCACTTGAGCGGTCATGCGGATCGCCAATTTATCCGGATCATGCTCATTGCTCACGTAGTACAGTTCTTGAAGTAAGTAATAATCGCCTTCTCCATCCATAAGCTGTTTGGCGCTTAACCCTTTCTCCTCCCGGAAATACAGGTACCACATCAACCCGCGAAGCTGGAGACGAACGTCCTCATTTACATTTTCAATCAAATAGTCGCCTCTACGGCTGCCGAGAAGCATCTGATTCATCATCATCCGGGCCGAATAATCAGTTTCAAAATTATAGTTTATTACATAGGCCCTATTCTCGAAGCTATGCTGAACATAGTTTTGATTCGGCAGATACAGGATTTGCCATGCATCCGGTTCATAATGATCCACCCATCCCGAAAAATAACTGTTCAGCGACTTCCACTGCTTCAATATACTTTCCGCTTGTCTGACATTATACGGGGTTGTCACGATCTTTCCCGAAAAATCCGGTGAAGTGATTTCCTTAAACTTGCCACCGAACAAAGTCAGCCTATCCTTGGCTTCCCCTTCAAAAACCTGTATTCCCTCTTCATGTCCGGATTCCGGCAAGCTTGTATAGATAGGCTGTTCAAAGCCCACCGCGCTCAACTTAAACCGGGCCGCCCCCGTTGAATCCGGCGTGTAAACCGTTCCCAGATGGATGCCCGGATGATCGGCCGGCTCCTTGGTATAGACCGGTTGATAGCCGACCCATGGATACCAGGCGATGTAACCGGGAAGAAAGGCGCTGTCTCCCTTGATAAAAGCATAATAGTAACCTTCTCCCTGGAAGCCTGGCGCGTAGTCGGCCATTTGTCCGTCATACCGGATTTCCAGTGGCAAAGATGTCTCAGCTGTTTGATCCGATTCGGGCAGGGTGATGAGTAACTGGTCGCCGGTTCTCGTAAAGTCCGTCTCCTGTCCGGCTACAGAGATGCCGCGGATGGTAAAGCTGCGATTGAGCGTCATCTTTAACGCCTCGTCGTTTGTTATGCCCTCTCCAGCCACCGTAAGCTTCGCCAGGATATCCAGCTTGTCGCCCTTTTTCTTCGTTATGCGGATATCATGATCGGTAATGCGAAACCGTTTCGCGGTTTCAAAGTCCGGCGCCGCGCTGTCGGTGGATTGAATCGAGGAATCATGCAGCTTCGCCTCATATCCCGCATACCGCTCCTGCCAAATGCGCACATAAGGCACAAAAGCCATAACCGCAAGCAAAACGGCAAGTGCACCAGTCGCCCACACGGCTGTTTTGCGCTTCGTCGGCCGAATCAAATTTAGAACCGTGACTCCAGCAACAAGCAACAACAATGCAAAAGACATTACAAACAGGCGCGAGAACAGCAACTCATTGGCGATGACCTCAACTCCCCAAGTATCGCTGAGTGGTCTTCCGATAAAAAGCTGGCTTAAGTGAAAAGTCTGTAGCGGATACAGCTCGGCTTTATCAATCAAGAAAATTTCCATGAAAAAAGTGCCGAACATCCAGCCGCAAAAGCCGATCAAATAAACGACCCGGTTCGGAATCACCACCGCAAGAAGCACGGCTAGCGCGAGAGTGACGATATAGGATATCTCATACGTTAACGCATAATAACCGGAATATTCCAAAGTGGTTCCAAAGCTTACACCCCGCTGCCCGGAAAAGAAAGCAAAGACGGCGGCTGCAACAAAGGTGAAAATAGAAAAGTACAGCATACCCGCCAAATATTTGGCGGACAGCTTCACCCCGAACGACACCGGCAATACCGAACTCCATTCATAAGAGGGACGGCGCAGGTCCCGGCGCACCATCAGAATGCCTAGCAGCATGACAAGCCCCAGTGTCAGAGTCTGCACGAAAGAATGGAAAGAATAAGCCACTGTAAAAAGGTTTTGTTCGGCATCTATTCCCCCGATATACCAAATATTCAGCACCGCAAACAGCACCGGCAGAGCCAGCAGAAATGGATTGCGGAAAATCATCCTAAGCTCGAAACGCAACTGGCAAAGCCATTTATTCATCACTGGAATGCACCTGCCTTGTCCCCGCTCCGCAGCAGGGCCAAGTATCCGTCCTCCAGCGTCGGCCGGACCTGAACGGCGTCCGATCCAACCGGAGGCGCATCGCCTATAACCCGGCATAGCAACCCCTGTTCCGTCCGCCGCGTGGAAACCACGGACATCGGGTCCAGGCGGGCAAACTGATCTTCGCCGATGATGCCTTCCCAAACTTTTCCTTGCCCGAATTCCCGAAGCTCGGCTAAATCGCCCGACAATTTCACGCGGCCGCGATCAAGCACGGCGATTTGCCGGCAGTTGCTCTCGATATCCCCTACAATGTGAGTCGATAGCAGCACGATCCGGCCCAGGCTGAACCGGGTCAGCAGGTTGCGGAACCGGACCCGTTCCTCCGGGTCGAGACCGGCGGTCGGCTCGTCGACGATCAGCACTTGCGGGGAACCGAGCAGCGCCTGAGCAATACCGAGGCGGCGTTTCATGCCTCCCGAATAGGCCTTAACTTTTTTGCCGGCTTGATCCTGCAAATTGACTTCTTCGAGCAGGCGCGCAATTTCGGCTTTCCGCCTTTTCGGGTCGTTCATCCCCTTCATCGAGCCGACATAATCGAGATATTCTGCGCCCGTCAGCCCAGGATAAACCTGGAACTGCTGCGGCAAATAGCCGATCATTTCCCGGATATCCTCGGCCTTCCGCAAAGGGACACCGTTGATCGTCGCCTCTCCCGAGGTTGGCTCGACCAGCGTCGCCAAAATGCGCATCAAGGACGATTTCCCCGCCCCGTTCGGCCCGAGCAACCCGACCATGCCTTCGTTTAGCGTCAAGGTGACATCATTCAGCGCCAACCCTCCACGCCGATATTTTTTAGATAAATGGTTGATCTGTATCATATCTATCCTCATTCCCAATCGTATTCGATAACTCCGCGCGGTTCGTATCTGTACCTGTAACGAAAGGGGAGCCCAAAAGGTTGAGTTTTTGAAAAAACAAAATTGATGTCCTCGCTGTAAAAAAAGACCCTGAACCCTATCGGTTCAAGGCTTCCTATGACGCTACCTTTTTATTCAGAGGCAATAAATAAACGACGATCCCATTTCTTTATTTAGTCATCGGCATTACAAAATAAGCCTTCCTTCAGTTCGTCATCCTGTCGTTGAATGTTCATGCGTAATGAACAATCTGCAGAATGATCTTAACGTAAAGGAAGGCTAAAAATCATTAACTCTTAGGTTGCGCTAATGAATGTGATGATTAGCGCTTAATAATCGCTCCGGCTGCTTAATCCTTGGGCAATCGCCACGCCGGCGCTTGTTCCGAGTCGGGTTGCTCCAGCCTCGATCATCGCTTCCGCATCAGCCAGATTCCGCACACCGCCGGATGCTTTAACGCCGATTCCGGAACCGACCGTCTTCGCCATCAACGCTACCGCTTCGATCGTAGCCCCGCCCGTAGAGAACCCGGTGGATGTCTTCACAAAATCAACGCCAGCCGAAACAGCCAACCGGCAGGCGCGAACGATTTCTTCCTCGGACAGCAGGCACGTCTCCAAGATCACCTTTACCAGCGCTTTCCCGGCCGCACTCTCCACAACGCCGACCATGTCTTTTACCACGGCCTCGTCGTCTCCGTCTTTCAACGCGCCGATATTGATGACCATATCGACTTCGGTAGCGCCGTCCCGAATCGCTTGGGCCGTTTCAAATGCTTTTGCTTCCGGAGCCGATGCACCCAGCGGAAAGCCGATGACGGTACAAACCTTGACATTCGGCGCATCCTTCAAAGCTTCCGCTGCTGTTTTGACCCAATAAGGATTTACGCAAACGGAGGCAAAGTTATATTCCTTCGCCTCGGCCGCTAACTTAAGAATGGCTTCTTTCCTGGCATCTGCCTTCAATAAGGTGTGATCGATGCGGCTAAGGATTGATTTGGTGTCCATTTTGATTCCTCCATTTTTGAATTATTATGATTCATATCTTGAACTTTTAATATAAGCTGGCAATTTGGACCCCTGCAGGTAACTTGAACGGATGCTCCTGATTGATCCGGTCATAGAACATAATCCCGTTTAAATGGTCAAGCTCATGCTGCATAACGATGGCATCAAAGCCTTTAAAGCGCAGCTTCAACTCTTTACCGTCCGCATCGTATGCCTTAATTTGCACCTTTTCATACCGCGGGACAAAGCCCTGGATAACCCGGTCCACCGAAAGGCAACCTTCGCTCTCGGGCAAATAAACCATCGCCGCCGAGTGGCTGATGATTTTGGGATTAAACAGAGCCACCTCACGATCGTTGCCCTGATCGTCCGACAAGAGTGCGGCAAACATACGTTTGTTCAAACCAATCTGGTTTGCGGATAACCCCACTCCGGCACGAAGCTTATATTTTTTCGACATTTCCGGGTCCTGGCTATTCTTCAAAAAAGTCATCATTGCAGCCATTTCCTCGCGGTCCTCTTCCGTTGGAGGGACACTAACCGCTTCAGTCACGACCCGGAGAATCGGGTCGCCTTCCCGCACAATATCATCCATCGTTATAATATAATCGCTTGTAAATTTACTCATGAGTGAATCCGTCATCCACCTTCATCCACAAAATTGGCTAAAATCAAGCCAGACCAAGCGTAGCACGAGGCTTCGATAAATGTCAAAGTCTAATACTAATCAAATGTCTTCTAATTAAGTATGCCGATAACTGGATTGTTCCAATTCATGAATAAGATAATCCTTACCCTCAAATTTTATAAATGAAAGACATATATTTTCTTATGAATTAAATTTCCTTTTTCTAAAGGTTAGACTTACCTGTAAACGCAAAAAACGGGAGGTTCCGGAGCTGCGGCCCCGGTCTCTCCCGGCTGTTCTTCTATTTAAATTTATGCCAGTCCATTTTGCTTGAATTCAGCAGGTGCTCGAAATTATTATCCAATCTCTTCTGCTCTGCCTTGCGCGCTTCATCGGCTTTAATGCGTGCCTCTTCCTTCCGCTGCTCCTCTTCCTGCTGGAGTTCTTCAGCCTGCTCTTTGAGCTTAGCAAGGATATCTTTGCCGAGCAGATCCTTCAATGTAGCTGGTTTATCCGCCGCTTTAGCAGCGGGAATGGGGGTTGTTTTCTTTTTAGCCATCTATCGTTCACCTCGATTTCAAGCCTAAATTATCACGAGTAAAAAATGTTGTCAACTCGTTAGTAGGAGGGTCTGTTCCAGGCAGATAAACGGTATTTTAATAAAAATACGTAAATTTTGTTTTATTCCTATGTAAATACGTGTAATTCAAAGGTATAAATGCTTACTACTGCCAGCTTGGAGGAGAGCACATGAACAAGAATCAGAAGCAGATGGAACCTGTCCAACACGGTACGGTACCCGCAAAACGCACAATAAACCGTCGGATAGAATATGTGAAGCAGCAAAAGTCGCAGCAACTCAATAATTGGCTCCCGCTCAAAATCGAGATGGCGCATCATTGGATCGAACACGAGAAAACCCAAATGAAACGGAATATGACCCGTGGAGCCATCCATTTCTGCCATTTCGGCGAAAATATCGGGTGTGAACAAAATGAAGAGCGGCCCGTGGTCATCGTCTCGAATAACACGGTAAATTCCACCTCTGGCAACGTGCTGGTCGTCCCGCTTACCAAAAACTTAAAAATCCGCACGGTTCCAAAGACGGGACAAGCGATTACAACCAAGGATGGCAAACCCATTCCTCGCTTCCAAAGCCATTATTTTCTTTTTAAAGATAAATATAATTTTCTCGCCTTCGATTCTGCGGCCAAAACGGAAGAGACCACTTCCGTCAGTAAAGTCCGTCTGAAAGAACATCTCGGCAACCTGGATGAAGAGGATATCAATCGTCTGGAAAACCGTCTTAAATGGTCTTTTGGTATTTGAGGTTGACAATACTTTGACGACGAGGTAGTATAGTAGCAAAGAAACGATACGTTAAATACTACGTCATCCACCCCGTCGTGGATAAACTCACACGTGCCCGCGTGTTATTGAGTCCAAAAGGAGCCTTGTGCTCCTTTTTCTATGAAATGAAGTCTAAACAGAAACATACTATATGCAGTAATGCTATGTCGCCCATCCCTGTCGTTGGGCAAAATCACCCCGCTGGGAGTCCCCGGCGGGGTTTATTATTGTGCCTTAAATCTCCTCTTGGTTACCAATTACCCGCTGTGCAAATTCTTAACCAGTTCTCCGCCAGAGTCCTTTTTTTTTGTCGTACAAGCGGACTTTGGCGAATAGAATGGTACAAGTTACTAAGTGCCCGAGATTACGACCATTTTTTATTTTCCTGGGGGTATGGCGGTTGAATAGTATGCTTGGCTTTGTGTTTCTTGGTTTATCACTTTCCGCACCGATCGGTCCGGTGAATGCGGCCCAATTGGATAAGGGGATCCGGGGCGGCTTTCTACCCGCTTGGCTGGTAGGGCTCGGAGCCATCGCGGCCGACATCATCTATATGCTGCTCGTATATTTCGGTGTCATCCATTTCTTGAATACCCCGTTTATGAAGTCCTTTCTGTGGCTATTTGGATTCTTTATCCTTACCTATACCGGAATCGACAGCCTTAAACAGGCCGGCAAACTCAGCTTAAGCGAAATGCGGGGCCGCGAACCGCTGATGAAGTCTTTTATATCCGGTTTCATGATGTCGTTGTCCAATCCGCTCTCCATCCTGTTCTGGCTCGGGATTTACGGTTCTGTCCTGGCTCAAACCGCAGCTACCTCGAACACTAGGGATCTGGTCGTAAACAGTTGTGCCATCATCGCCGGAGTCCTGCTCTGGGATATCACGATGGCCGGATTTGCCAGCATTTTCAGAAAAATATTAACCGACCGCGTCATTAGAGTCGTCTCTGTTTTGTCGGGTATCTCCTTAATCGGATTCGGATTATACTTCGGTTATGAAGCGATTCTCCTGCTTATGGAACGCTTCTAGTCTAATCGCGGCCTGCGGATAAGCACTGCCTTACGACGGCGCTTTACGTTTGATTTCGGCTTCTTCTTCCAAACTCCAAACTGCATGATAAGAGTGACCCCGCCGATCACGGCGATAAATATGAGGCTGCTCCAGAATCCGGGGCGGCTTGTTCCATGGGACAACGTTCCGGACACGGCAAGCAAGATCAATACGATTCCGCCATAACGCTTGATCTGTCCGAATACGGTCATTTCCAGCAACTTGCCTGAAGTGAGGAGAATAAACAGCCAGTTATACAGCAAAAGGAGACCTGCGGCAGTCGTAATGTATTCGTAAATCCTACCCGGCATGGCCAGGGAGAGGGCAATGGAACCTGCCAAACCCGCGGCCGTCAATCCAATAGCAAACATAGGACGCTTCTTCAACGCCTTCTTGGCGAACAATGGGGGAGCATCCTTGTCCTCTGCCAGCGTGACCAGCATCGTCGTCACGGCATACAGGGAGGCGACCATGGTTGAGAAGCCTGCAATGATCAACACGGCATTGAACAAATGCGGAATAAACGGCATATGGACTCCGTCCAGCGCGGTGATAAAAGGGCTCTTTTTAGGTACAATCGATTTCCACGATATTAGGGTCAGCACGAGCCCAATCGACAACACGTACACAATTGTCAAGAGTAACAGCATTATTTTACCGGCCTTCGGAGCTTCCTCCGGTTTCTTAAGTCGAAACGCCATCATCCCCATCACTTCAATTCCGCCAAATGCATAAAAAGCAAAGATTAATCCGGCCCACAAACCCATAGCACCCGTCGGGAATATCTGTTGCATCGTCCGTGGAAAAGTGTGGTCACCCCCGCCGGGGATCCAGCCAAAAAGTGCCGCCCCCACAATTCCGAGAAACATTAAAATCGCCGCAATCTTGATGACCGAGAGCACATTCTCAACGGAATCAAATCCCTTATTCCCGATGAATATAACTAGCAGTCCAAGCAAGGCATATCCGGTAGCGAAAAGCCACATGGGAACCCCTGGGAACCAGAACCGCGAAAAGAGCGACAATGCCGTAAGCTGGCTGCCCATAATGAGCAGTTCGGAAGACCAGTATACCCAACCGCTGCTGAATCCGGCCCATCTGCCGAACGCCTGCTTGGCATAAGAACGAAAGGAGCCCTTCTCCGGGCGTTTCGCCGTCATGCGCGCTAAGGATTCAAAAACGGTGTACGTTCCAAGCGCAGCAAGAACAAAGGCAATCAAGATCGAAGGTCCGGCCATACTTATTCCGATTCCCGAACCTAAAAAATACCCCGTCCCGATCGTGGATGCCACGCCCAGCAGCGAAAGCTGCCACCATTTTAATTTCCCTTTATCCTGTTCTTTCTGCCCACTCCCGTTCAAAAGTACCCCTCCTCATTCCGGTTGCTCTCAACCCTGATGAAGTCCATATAAATAGCATTCTGAAACCTTGCCGAAAGTATGCTGGAAATAAAGAACTCTTTACGTTAGGTATAATGCTTGAGCGATCAAACGATTTGTATACATCATAGCTGCTTACAAACCGCATGACGTTGTCCGAAATACAGCCCGAATAAAGCAGGAGGCAGTCCCGTTCATTTATGAACGGCGACTGCCTCCTTTTCTATCATGATTTACTTCTTCTATATATTCATATGTTTTTTCAAATGATCTTCATCCTGCTCCGTGGCTCCCTTTCCGGGCCAGAACGCCCATTTACCGAGTAGCATCGTAATGGACGGCACCAGGAACGGGCGCACAATAAACGTATCCAATAGGACGCCGATGGCTGTAATGATCCCGAACTGTACTAGCGCTTGGATCGGCAATGTCGCCAGCACAGCGAACGTTCCGGCCAGAATAAGTCCGGCTGAAGTGATGACGCCTCCGGTTTCCGTCACGCCCTCCCGGATAGCCTCCTTCAGTGACATCGTCTTGCGTTTCTTCCAAATGCTTGAGATCAGGAAGATGTTGTAGTCCTCTCCGAGTGCTACCAAGAAGACAAACGCATATAGCGGAATCAATCCTTGAATAGCGGCGCCTCCCATGACATCATGAACAACGACCCATCCCAGGCCAAGTGCCGAGAAATAGGACAGCACGACAGTCAATATTAAATAAATGGTAGCCACGACGGACCGCAGGTATACAAGCAGTAGCACGGCTATTAGCGCGATGACGATCGGAATGATCACTTCGGAATCCCGGTTATTGGTCATCTCGGTATCGTATTGAGTCGCAGGCTGCCCGCTGATCCAGACTTTCGTATCCGAAGACCCGATGCCTGCGTCTGCCAAACTCTTCTCGGCTGCTTCCTTTAGGTCCGGAATATGATTGACCGCTTCCATTGAATAAGGATTGATATTGAATTCAACATCTACAGCGGAAATATTAGGATTGTTTTTTCCTGCAACCGGTTCGGAAACCTTACTCACGTAAGGAAGAGTCTCGAAGGTCTTCTGCAGCGGAATTTCCTGTCCCTCCGTATCCACCATGATCTTTACCGGTGCCAATTCACCCGGATTGAATTTCTCCCCGATCACAGTAAACCCTTCACGCGAAGGAGAATCTTCGGGGAAGGAAGATAGCAGATCCACGGTATATTGAATGCGGAATGTATTCATAGCCGCGGCCCCAAGGAATACTAAGGTCACAATTACGACCAGCCAAGGACGCTTTGTAACGATATTCCCGATCCGTCCACCGATCTTGTTGCTTTTTTTTGTTTTGACGGCGGCTGTTTTTCCTTTTGCCCGATTGTGTTCCGTCTCCATTTCCGGGGTCCGTGGAACAAATGGATAAAAGGAGGTGCGGCCCAGGATCGCCAGCACGGCCGGCACTAGCGTCAGGCTTGCGATCGCCATAATGAGTATCGACAAGCTGAACGGTACCGCAAACCGGTGAACACTACCGTATTTAGCCAGTAAAAGTACAAGTAGTGCGATAACTACGGTAAATCCGCTCATCGCAATGGCACCGGACGAATCCTTGAACGCTCCGAACAACGCTTTGGATTTATCCTTTTCCTGCGTAAGTAATTGACGGAACCGCGATATCAGGAACAAACAATAATCCGTCCCCGCTCCGAACAAGAGCACCGTCATGATTGAAATCGCCTGCGAATCGACCGTGATCCAGCCCAGTTCAGCCATCTTGCCCAGGATCGGGCTGGCCGCTCCATAGGCGAAGCCTACTGCGATCAAAGGAATGAACGCGAGGATCGGCGAACGGTAAATCAACAGCAGCAGGATCAGTACCAACAGGACTGTCGCGATCATCAGCGAGACGTCCGCATTG
>DJTQ01000416.1 GCA_002439285.1 Paenibacillaceae bacterium UBA6304 | reverse complement strand
TCCGGAACCAAAGGCGACCACTTCGCTTCTTCGAAATCATTTTACTCCCTTGCAGGTATTCTATCTTTAGTTCAACTTATATAGCATACGGAATACAGCTTGTTCATAGATTAGTATAAGCTTAATCGTGAACAGGGGGCCTTGCCGTATGCTACAACCTATTCGTCATTCTCTAAAAGATCAGACACCGCTCTATGTATTTGTCGCCGTGCTTTTTTTGATGGGTGTCGTCTTTGGAGCGCTGATGGTCAATGCGCTGACGTTGGAGCAGCAGCAGGATTTATCCCGATATATGGGCAATTTTTTCGTATCGGTGAACGAGGGAGGAGAAGGCTTTCAGCCTCAAACCTTTTGGGAGGTTGCCGGTTTACATTTGAAATGGCTCGGCTTGATCTGGTTGCTCGGGCTCTCCGTGATCGGTCTGCCGGGCATTTTGATTCTTGATTTTCTTAAAGGCGTATTGATTGGTTTTACCGTCGGTTGCCTAGTCGGCCAATACACCTGGAAAGGGTTGCTGTTCGCACTCGTCTCCGTCGCTCCGCACAACCTGATTGTGATCCCGGCCCTGCTCATCAGCAGTGTGGCTGCCGTAAGCTTTTCCCTAGGGATCATCCGAAGCAGGGTGCTGCTCCATCGGGGCGGGAACGTCGCACGTCCGTTCTTGTCCTATACCGGTCTCACGCTGACGATGGCGGCGGTGCTCATGGCGGTATCCTCTTTCGAAACCTGGGTTACCCCGACGATGATGGCATGGGTTACGCCGATGATTGGGCAGAGTGCGCTGTAAAGACTGGTATTCCTGGACTTTATAGCTTCTCAAAATTGAGAAAAATCACATTTGCGGTATAGATTCATAATCTAGAATGCTTCCGAAGTGAACTTTCACTTTCTCGGAAGCATTCTTTTCGTTTTAGACACTTGAGTAAAAATTTCATGATTTGATCTCTCGTTATTAATCATTAGGTCCCATTAACTTCTATAAAGAAGGAATAAAGTCCCAAATGTCGAATGATGAAAACATAACATTTGATGATAGGGGATTTGCAAAATGGCACGAAAAAAGAGCAAGGCTAAGCAACAAGAGGAATTTATTCAGGGGCTATTAGGTCTTGTGTTATTTATATCCATTTTCGGGACTTATGGGCTGACAAAATCTTTCCAAGCAACCGTTATTGTCACTGTGTTGGCAGTTGCTGCTTTTATTGCTATGCTGATCATGACTGGCATCAAACGAACTGAGCGACTTAAACGATCTGGTATTTCGGACATCGATCAAATGGAAGGCATTCAGTTTGAAAAGTATCTTGGGTATTTATTTCAAGCACAAGGTTATAAAACACATGTGACGAAGGCGGCGGGTGATTACGGGGCCGACCTTCTCTTGCAGAAGGAAGGGAAGAAGATCGTCGTTCAGGCAAAACGATATAGCAAGAATGTCGGTATTAGAGCGGTGCAGGAGGCGCATTCTGCGGTTGCTCATTATGGAGCTAGTGAAGCTTGGGTCGTAACAAACAGCGATTACACTACTGCAGCTTATGAACTTGCGAAGTCAAACCGGGTCCGGTTGATTAATAGGGAGAGATTAATAGAACTAATCTTGGCAATGAATCCAGGAACAGCTCCGGCGCCAAAGACTGTCATGGCCGAGATACCTGTAGACGAGTTGACATGCCCAAGGTGCGGGAGTATGTTGGTCCTTCGGAATAGCACTAGAGGTCAATTTTATGGGTGCAGTGGCTTCCCAAAATGTCGGTATATTAAGAAAAGCCAGGTTGGGTGAATGTGTCCAACACTTGGATGAGCACTTCCAATGAATCGAGAGAATAACCCGTTCCTTTGGCGTTAACTTTTGGAGAGTTATTTCCTTTAAAATTATGTAACGAATGTATTCCGTCAATGACCTAACTCACCCCCTATGCTACCATCTCCTCAGGACCGGGCCTAAGCTCTAGAAATGTTTGACTTTGTTGATTCGAACCCCCTATAATGAAGGAAGTGATTTATAATGCAAGTTGCGGCATATCCTGGGGGGGAGAACATGGAAGAAAAGATCGATAAAATTAAACAGCAGCTGCAATCCCACGGTTATAAATTGACGCCCCAACGGGAAGCAACGGTTCGAGTCCTGCTAGAAAATGAAGATGATCATCTCAGCGCGGAAGACGTATTCATGCTGGTTAAAGATAAAGCTCCCGAGATTGGCTTGGCAACCGTATACCGGACGCTGGAGCTGCTTAGCGAGCTTCATGTAGTAGAGAAGATCAACTTTGGTGACGGGGTTGCCAGATACGATCTGCGTACCGACACGACCAAACACCATCACCATCACCTGATCTGCGTACAGTGCGGGGCGATGGACGAAATCCGCGAGGATTGGTTGGGTCCGTTAGAGGAACGGCTGGAGAAAGAATTCAACTTTACGGTGCTCGATCATCGCTTGGATTTCCAAGGCATTTGCTACCGGTGCAAAGACAAGAATGGGGACCAGCCGGGTAACAACGGCAAGAAATCTTAATAACAATGACGCAAGCTCCGAACGGCTGGACCGTTAGGAGCTTTTTTAATGTGCAGCTAGGAAGCGGAACGTCAAAACCTGCATACTCCCCATACTCTCTCTATATAATGTTACAAATAGTGTCCAGGCTCCTATTGCAATGATGGAGAATTGGGTAAAGAAAGAGGGAGAGTTATGGTTATCTCGGTTCGGAGAACGCTGAGGTCGTTGAAATATTTGCTCGTATTTGTCGCGTTGGCCTATACTTTATATAAAGGCTTTGGTTTACTTGATGCTTACGTTTTTCCATTGGATAAATATCGGGTTCCCGAAGGATCGGCCGTTAAAGTGTTCCTCTCCGGGAGTTCGGAAGGTCATGAAGCTGAAACGATGGCGGAACGGTTAATCCTGTTTTTTTGGTATGGGGAATGATGACTTTAGTAGCAGGGAAAAGAGTTTATGTGTGGAATTCATGAATAGGGTGTCCGAATAGACATCATTCGACTTGATGGAAGGAGGCGGTGGACATGGAGCAGTATGCAGCCTCTTTTATTTCATATTTGGCCGGGCATAAAGACTTGAGTAGCTCAACGCTGGAAAGCTACAGCCGGGACATACGCCAGTTTTTGGCCTATTTGCGCGACAAGGAAGCTGGAGAACTGCATGAAGTCACCAGGGCAGGTATTTTGCTGTATTTCGCCGCGCTCCGGGAGCATGGGAAGGCTCCGGCAACGGTTACGCGGATCTCCGTAGCGTTGAAGGCGTTTTTTCAGTACCTTCTTCAAGAGCGGGTGATTCATCAAGATCCGTTTGTTTCGGTGAAACTGCCAAAGGTCGACAAAAATCTGCCGGCTGTGCTGACGGTGGAAGAAACGGAGATTCTGCTCCGAATGCCGGATTGCAATCATCCATTGGGACTAAGGGATAAGGCGATGCTTGAGTTGCTGTATGCTACCGGAGTCCGGGTTAGCGAGCTGATCTCCTTGAACATCGGGGATATCGATATCAGCGTCCGTTTTTTGCGCTGTTCCGGGGATACGGGGAAGGAACGGATTCTGCCTTTCGGCATCGTCACTGCGGAATGGATTAGCCGGTATTTACGCGAGGTTCGGCCCGGCTTAGGTCCGGACGGCCCTCAAGAACCTTTGTTTCCGAACCGTTCCGGGGGAAGAATGAGCCGACAGGGCTTCTGGAAGGTGATGAAGAAGTACGGCGGAGCGGCAGGGATCTCCAAAGAAATTACGCCGCATACGCTAAGACATTCGTTTGCCGTCCATTTGCTGGAAGGCGGGGCGGATGTTCGTTCCGTGCAAGAAATGCTCGGACATGCCGACCTTGCGACAATCCAAATGTACTTAAATCACACTCGTCCGAACCTTAAGACGGTTTATGATCAGTTTCATCCTAGAGCTAATAGCCATGGTGAAACAGGGTCCGCTCAATGACCTTGGACGAGGAGAATGGATTCAGGGCATGCAGGGATAACTATTAAGCAAAGATTGAAGGAGTGAAGGACATGCATAATGAGAATAGGTTCGATAAAATTACTGTGATTGTGCTGGACAGCGTAGGCATTGGCGAATTGCCCGATGCCGATAAATTCGGAGACAAGGGATCCCATACCTTGGGGCATATCCTGGAGAGAGTACCCGGCGCCAGCCTACCGAATATGCAGAGACTCGGTCTAGGAAACATTGCAGAACTTCCCGGCCTTGCTCCGGCGGAAACGCCTGCAGCCTACTTCGGAAAAATGGCCGAGGTTTCTACTGGCAAGGATACGATGACAGGCCATTGGGAGCTGATGGGGCTGAAGATTGAAACCCCGTTTCAAACGTATCCGAACGGTTTTCCACGCGACCTGGTCGCCCGGTTTGAACAGGAAACAGGACGGAAAATAATCGGAAACAAGCCGGCTTCGGGAACGGAAATTCTGGACGAACTCGGCGAAGAACATATGAAAACGGGTGCATGGATCGTCTATACCTCCGCAGACAGCGTGTTTCAAATCGCCGCCCACGAAGAGATCATACCGCTGGACGAATTGTACCGGGCGTGCGAAATTGCCCGCCGCCTGACGCTCGAGCCGGAGCACTCGGTAGGACGGGTTATTGCCCGGCCGTTTGTCGGAGAACCAGGAGCTTTTAAACGCACGCCAAACCGTCACGATTATGCGGTTAGTCCGCCGGAGCCGACCGTTCTGAATGCTTTGAAAAATGGTGGTAAAGATGTAATCTCCGTCGGGAAAATTAACGATATTTTCTCGGGAGAAGGTATTACCGCTTCTTATCCGACCAAGAGCAACAGACACGGCATAGATGAGACAATTCGTTTAATGGGTGAGCCATTTAAAGGGCTGTTGTTTACGAACCTGGTCGACTTTGACTCCTTGTACGGTCACCGTCGCGATCCTGAAGGCTATGCGCGTGCGTTGGAAGAGTTTGATGCTTCGGTTCCTGATTTGCTGGCACAAGTCGGTGAACGCGATCTGCTTGTTATTACGGCGGACCATGGGAATGATCCAATACACGCCGGTACGGACCATACCCGGGAATATGTGCCTCTTCTTGTGTATGGCAAGGGATTGTCCGGGGCGGGAAGTCTTGGCGTCAGAGCAACCTTCGCGGATTTGGCTGCGACAATCGCCGATAATTTCGGTGTGCATGCCAGCGAGCACGGAAAGAGCTTTTTGCAGCTATTGAAATAAGAAACGGGAGAGATGACAATGACTACGATACTTACGATAGGCATGATACGGGAAGCTGCGGATTATATTCGCTCCAAAACGGAGATCACCCCAAAGGTAGGGCTGATTCTCGGCTCAGGGCTTGGTGTTCTTGCCGACCATATTGAGGGAGCGACAAGTATTCCTTACCACGAGATTCCTTATTTTCCGCAATCCACAGTGGAGGGGCATGCCGGTGAACTGATGATCGGTACCTTGAACGAAACACCGGTCGTTCTGATGAAAGGCCGCTTCCATATGTATGAAGGCTACGGCCCGGAATTGACGGCATTTCCGGTGCGGGTCATGAAAGAGCTTGGCGTTAAGACGCTGTTGGTAACGAATGCTGCCGGAGGAGTCAACACGTCGTTCCAGCCGGGTGACCTGATGCTGATCTCGGATCATATCAATCTGACGGGGACCAGCCCGCTTATCGGACAGAACGATAACGAGCTGGGACCTCGCTTCCCGGACATGTCTCAGGCTTATAGCCGCAGATTGCGGGAATTGGCCCGCAAGACGGCAGAGCAGAACGGGGTTCCGCTTCAGGAAGGCGTATACGTAGGGATGCTTGGTCCATCTTATGAGACACCCGCTGAAATTCGCATGCTGCGCACGCTAGGCGGTGACGCAGTCGGCATGTCCACGGTCTCGGAAGTCATTGTGGCGAGCCATGCGGGCCTTGAGGTGCTTGGGATTTCTTGCATTAGCAATATGGCTTCAGGCATTCTGGATCAGCCGTTGTCCCACGGCGAAGTCATGGAAACGACAGAATGCGTCAGAGAGAAATTCTTGAGTCTGGTACTCGCGATTATTCCTTCAATGTGATCCGGGAGGTGAGGATGAAGATGAGAGCAGTTGATCTGATCCGCAAAAAAAGAGACGGGCAAGAGTTGAACAGCGAAGAGATCGGTTATCTGGTTAAAGGTTACAGCGACGGAGATATTCCCGACTACCAAATGGCAGCTTGGGCAATGGCCGTTTACTATCAGGGGATGAGTGCCCGGGAAACCGCCGATCTAACGCTGCACATGGCCGCCTCCGGAGACAGGATCGACCTCGGTTCCATTCATGGGATCAAGGTCGATAAGCATTCGACAGGCGGTGTTGGAGACAAGACAACGATTGTCATTGGACCCCTTGTTGCCGCGGCAGGGGTACCGGTCGCCAAAATGTCGGGCCGGGGACTCGGCCATACCGGCGGAACGATCGACAAGCTGGAAGCGATCCGGGGCTTTTCCGTGGAGCTTGGGCAGGAGCAGTTTTTTCGCCAGGTAAATGAAATCGGCCTTGCGGTAGTCGGACAGAGCGGAAATATGACGCCAGCGGATAAGAAGTTATACGGTCTGCGCGACGTAACCGCCACGGTGGACTCCATTCCGCTGATTGCCAGCTCGGTCATGAGCAAGAAGATCGCCGCGGGAGCAGATGCGATTGTGCTTGACGTTAAGACCGGCAGCGGCGCATTTATGAAGACGCTGGACGATTCGATCCGGTTGGCTAAGGCTATGGTCGATATCGGCACCCAGGTGGGGCGCAGCACGATTGCCGTCATCAGCGATATGGACCAGCCGCTTGGCTATTCCATCGGCAATGCGCTTGAGATTCAAGAAGCGATCGCGACGCTGCGTGGAGAAGGGCCCAAAGATCTCGAAGAAGTTTGTTTGATTCTGGCCTCTCATATGCTCGTTCTCGGCGGTAAGGCGAAGAATGAAGAGGAAGCTAGAGCGATTCTCCAGGAGAAGCTGGATAGTGGCTCCGCTCTGGACAGATTGAAATTGATGGTCGAAGCCCAAGGCGGAGATATCACTCAAATCGATAACGCCGAATTATTACCTCAGGCTGCGCTTCAAGTAGAAGTTAAGGCTGAGGAGGGCGGCTTCGTTGAAGCGATCCAGGCCGAAGAAATCGGAATCGCGGCTATGCTTCTTGGTGCCGGCCGGGAGACCAAGGATTCGGTGATTGATTTGGCTGCCGGACTTACCCTTCGTAAGAAAATCGGCGATCCGGTTGAAGTCGGCGAAGTGCTTGCGATTCTGCATCTGAACCCTACTTATGAGGGGCGGCTTGAAGAGGCCAGTCGCAAGGTGCGTGAGGCTTACGGGATTTCCGAAACCAAGGTGCCGAGAAGACCGCTCGTTTTTGCGTTGGTAACGCCGGAGGGCGTCCGCCGCTTCTAGCGGAATGAAGGGTTTTCGAGGCGGTACAAGATAGTAAATAGGGCGGTGCAGGGAGAGTTTTACCTGCACCGTCTTTTTTTGGCATTTTCGAATTTATTAATTTTCGTGCCCCTTTACTTTGCGCAACCTGTTTTTGCGGTGGGACAGAAGAATGGAGTCGTCTAATGCCAAAGGGTGGGCAATTCAAGATGATCCGTCACTATGATGTATACACAATGTAGAATAGAAGAGGGAATGGGTATGGGGTGGAAAGTTTACGGCCCGCCTTTAAAGTCGTGTTCTGACCTTATAATATATTCAATAAGAACACGACTTTAACAGCGGGTGAAACCCCATACCCATCCCTCCTCACGCACAAACGTAGAAGTCCGAACCCCAAAGACGCCGTCAGGCGTTTTTTTTATTTATAGTATATATTTGCAAACCCATTGGTTTATATAAGATGAACTAAAGAGTACGCTGCAGGCAAGGGAGTAAAATAATTCTGAAACCTCATTATAATTTGCTAAATCAAGAAATCTGGAATGGGCAGCGATCGTAGGAACATTTTACGTACTTGCCCCTAGCACTCATTCAATAATTCATCTTTTATAGAAGAATAATTTCATATTATAGTAGTATTATTGATTAGTTACATACATACCCAATTTAGGAGGGAATTCGTTTGCTTGAAATTACAGAGAGCTGGGTAGATTCGCTGGCTCCCAATAGTGCTGCTATTAAAAATGGACATGACCTTTTGAAAAAGGGGAAGTTTACTGCCCTTCATCAAACCGAGGACCAGCAAGTATTGTTTGGAATCTGTGCGGGTAGCGGCAAGACGCCTTATATCCCTTCGGCAGATTTCGCGAACAGCGATAACCCGGTCATGCGCTGCACTTGTCCGAGCCGTCAGTTTCCGTGCAAGCATGGACTTGGTCTTTTATATGCCTATGTTGAAGGCAAATCATTCTCCCATGCCGAGGTACCTGATGAGCTTGCCGCGAAGCGCGAGAAGGCGGGAAAACGAGAAGAGAAGAAAGCTAAAGACTTAGCCGAAGGCACGGAACCAAAGCCCAAAAAAGTGAACAAATCAGCGCTCAAGAAGAAGATTACAGCTCAATTGGAAGGGCTGGACGTGCTGGAGAAGTTGACCCATACGCTGATTCGCCGGGGGCTTGGCTCCTTGGACAGCAAGGAAGTCAAGATGATTCAAGAGCATGTGAAGCAAATGGGGAGCTACTATTTAAACGGGGCGCAAATACAGCTTCGAAAATTGCAATTGCTGTTATCGTCCAAGGATGAAGAATCAGCATATACCTATGCCGCAGAACAACTTGCAGTTATCCATGCTTTTATTAAGAAAGGGCGGGCGCATCTGCTGCAAAAGCTGGAGGATCCGGAGCTTGCTCCGGACCATGAAAGAACGATCGAAGAATGGCTTGGTCATGCCTGGCAGCTAACCGAGCTGCGAGAGGCAAACTTGATCAGCCAAGACATAGAGATGATTCAGCTATCGTTTATCAGTTATGATGATCCATCCAGACAGGAGTTCGTCGATCAAGGATGCTGGATTCAGTTGGACACCGGGGAGATTCATTACACAGTTCAATATCGCCCCTATAAGGCAGCCAAGCTGATGCGCGAGGAAGACAGCTATTTTGAGGTTGCCAAAATTCCGGTGCTATACCGCTATCCCGGAGATTTGAACCGGCGGGTACGTTATGAAACATTCACGAACCGCGATGTTGAGAAGGCCGATTTGGCAAGAATTCGCGAGTGTGCTGCGGTCTCTTACACTGATGCTGTAAAAAAGGTCAAAAATCAACTTAAAAATCCACTGGCCGATCCCAATCCGGTGATGCTGCTTCAGGTTAAACAGGTGGTGAGCGATGAGCAGGGTCGGCAATTCATTGCCGATGCGCAGGGAGAAACACTTGAACTGTTGGATCTGCTTGAAGTTCCGACATTGCCGTTGCTTAAGCTATTACCACAAGACCATCTGCAGGACACGGTTGTGCTTGTCCTATTCGACCATGATACTCAGAGCGGCAGATTGCGCGTTCAGCCGTTAAGCCTGATTCACCGCGACGAGATCATTCGATTCATTTATTA
>DJTQ01000417.1 GCA_002439285.1 Paenibacillaceae bacterium UBA6304 | reverse complement strand
AACAGATTAATAACAAATTTACGTATTGTTAGGAAAAATCAAAATCAAATAGGTGAGGGGAAAGCTTGAAGATGAAAAAAAGGAATGCGTTTTTGGCTCTGATTCTATCTTGTGCCCTGCTATCAACAACTGCTTGCAGCAGTTCCTCCAATAGTTCTAATGCGAACAGTCCAAACGATGCGAAGAATAATAATACAGCCACGACGAAAGCGAATGATTTAGCGCCGACATCGCCTAAGAATGTAAGTACTTCTGACCCGGAAATTAAGGCGGGAAGCTCTGTAACTATTTTTAATCCGAAGATGCCTACGCTTGATCCGACCCAATGGCAGGGACAAATCCTGGTAGGGCAAGGGACATTGCTGGAAGGGCTCTACGGATACAATCAAGACAATGAAATCGTTCCGAAACTGGCGACAGGATATACCGTCTCCGAAGATAAGAAAACCTGGACCTTTACGCTTAGAAAAGATGCCAAATGGTCCAACGGTGATCCGGTAACGGCACATGATTTTTATTTTTCTTATATGTATCAAATGGACCCGGCAAACACGACCGGACAACTCTGGCTTAGCGTGCTGAATTTTGTGAAGAACAGTTACGCATATCATGCCGGGGCTGTAGATAAAGAAGAAGTCGGTGTCAAGGTTATCGATGACTATACGCTGGAAATTACGACCACACTGCCTCACGCATTGCTGGGAAGTTTGGTTCTCTCCGGATCCATGCCGCTCAATCAAAAGAATGTGGAAGCACATCCGGGTAAATGGTTTGAACCTGAAAACTTCGTCGGCAACGGTCCTTACAAGGTGAAATCGTTCATTCCTAACGGTGAACTCGTCATGGTAAGCAATCCTGATTATGTTGGCGTAGAGGGCCAACTCAATCACGGGAATGTGGAGACGATCCATGTGCTTCCGGCGACCACGGTTCCTGTCCAAGACTATATGTCCGGTCAGACGGATGTGGTTCTCGTTCAGACCGCTTCGGATTTACAGTATGTTAAGACTACCGACTTAAAATCCCAGATTTACTCCGCACCGAACTATGCTATCAAATATTTGGCGTGGAGCAACCCGGCAACGGAATCCCCTTATGATAAGAAAGAAGTGCGCCAGGCTATCGCCAAAGCGGTTCAACGCGCTCCAATCGTAGATTCGGTGCTGAACGGCTTAGGTGGCGCAACGAATATATTCGCTACGCCGGGTTGGCCAACAGAATCGTTGGAGAAGGGAATCGATGAGGATATCGAAGGCGCCAAGCAATTGTTGAAGGATGCCGGATATGAAGGCGGTAAAGGCTTGCCGACATTGTCGCTTTATATCGGTGTTAAACAAATCGATGCACAGGGTGAACAAATCGCCTTGGCGTTGGGCCAAATCCTGCAGCAAAATTTGGGCATCACTACGGAAATCGTTCAGTTGAATGAAGCTCAGTTTAACGCTTACCAGTACAGCGGACCGCAAGCCGATGCGAAACCGGGCTTTATCCTGGCATCCGGTGCTACAAACTGGAGTGAACCTGGTACTTTGGATATGGGGGCAACTCAGCAGCTATATTCCTTGGGGACGCTTGATGCACCATTGGAAGCTACACAGAAATTCGTCGACTGGAGCAAAGAAGTTTATTTTAAGCCAGCCATCGAGCAATACGGCAATCCTGAAGACGCCAAAGTCGGCGTGGAATGGAGCGATTGGGCGGCTTTAGAAAAAGCGGCTAAAGAAGATCTTGCTTTAATTGAAAAATGGGAAAACGAACAGCCTGCTGAATGGAAGCCATATCTGATCCAAGAGGGAGTGCCTACAAGAACCGAGCAATGGGAACAAATCGTCGATGTTTGGAAAAACGCCAAGACGGACGACGAGAAACATGGGGCATTTGTGACGGCTTGGAACTTCGTAGCACCGAACGCACCAGGTGGAAAACTGAATCCAAATGCTCTGGATGTTCTGGTTTACTTTAACGAATATACTTCGAAAATCGAGAAAATCCGGGATCAGAGAATGTGGCAGGCTCAGTTCGTAAATGCTTTGACCGTAGAAGAGGCCGCTCCTATTGCAGCCAAGCTTGTTAATACGCTGTTGGAAGACGCCTATGACATCCCGTTATTCTATCAAGTGCAATACTTCCTGGTTAAACCGGGAGTTACCGGGGTGCAATCCAACCCATGGGCTTGGGGTAACTTCTATGGGCTTCATTTCTTAAATGTAGAATAATCATACTAAGTTGAATAATTACCCATTGCGGGCACCAATTCTGGTGCCCGTGAATCGGTAAAGGAGGCTCGATAATGGCCATATTAAAATTTATCTCCAAACGCATCGTCCAGATCATTATCACCTTAATTTTGGTCATTTCGGTTAGTTATATCATGATGTATTTCTCCCCGGGCGGATTCATGAATACCAGCACAATGGCTACGGCCTTGGCACCGCTGCAAGGGCAGAATCCCGTTCTCTATCAGGAAGTCATGGAGCAATTTCAAAGCCGCTATGGCTTGAATCTACCGCTTTATCAACAAATTTTGAAATATGTATGGCATGAATTAACGTTTGATTTCGGGAATTCGATGCAAAATCCATCCCTTAGTATCATGTCGCAGTTGCAACGCACATTGCCGGTTAGCGTCATCTTAGCTTTCGGTTCAATTATTCTATCTGTTGTTGTGGGGGTTCCTCTTGGCATTATTGCCGCCCTGAAACGAAATACTTGGGTAGATTATCTCGTCAGTACTGTATCATTGGCAGGCCAAGCCATTCCAGCGTTTGTCCTCGCCGTTATTCTGGTTTTGTTATTCGGCGTTGTTTTTCAAGGGATACTGCCGATTACCGGTTGGGGAAGGTGGGATGAAGCGATATTGCCCATCATCTGTTTATCCGCCGCTAACGTCGGCGTCGTTGCAAGGTATATGCGCGGAAGCTTGATCGAAACCTTAAGGTCCGATTTTATACGTACGGCAAAAGCAAAAGGCGTTAAATACTGGCCTATGGTCATGAAGCACGGGGTCAAAAATTCGCTGACCGCGATGATTACTGTCATCGGGCCGCAATTTGCTTTTACCGTCATGGGGACGATTTGGGTCGAGCAAATCTTTGCGATCCCGGGACTTGGCCAAGTAATGCAGACGGCGTTTACCAGCTTTGACTTTCCGCTGGCGATTACCTCCGTATTTTTGCTGGGTTCCATGATCATGGTTATGAATTTAATGGTTGACATTATATATGCCATCATCGATCCGCGCGTCAAGTTATAAACAACACAGCACTTTTTACGATCATAGGAGGGGGCGCAATTGGCTAGTACCGTTGCAGAGACTCATTCGGAAGTTGTCCTAAAGAAGAAGAAGGTCCGTAGATCGGAATTTTATCAGGGTTGGAAGCGGTTTAAAAAACATCGTCTTGCTGTGATTGGGCTCGTTTGGGTTGTCATCTTCTGCCTCGCCGGAATTATCGGGCCTTGGGTGGCTCCGCATGATTACCGGACGGGTGACTTTTTGGCCATCAACCAAGCTCCGTCATGGAAGTACATTTTTGGGACGGATAATGTGGGCCATGACATGTTCAGTCAAATTTTGTACAGTATCCGAAGCGCCTTGATTATCGCCATAGGAGCGACATTGGTCAGCTTTATTATCGGCGTTATATTGGGGTTGTGGGCCGGCTTGCGCGGCGGTATCGCAGACATGATTATTATGCGCGCCGTCGACTTTATGATGACGCTGCCCGGATTTCTGTTTGCTCTGATCTTGGTGATTATGCTGGGCCGTGGTTATTTATCGCTCATCCTGGCCATCGGGATACCGGGATGGGCGGGTTATGCGAGGCTTATCCGAAGTTTGGTGCTTAGCATGCGGGACAGTGAGATGGTGGAAGCAGCGAGAGCCTTGGGTGCTTCTCAGGCGCATATTGCCAGACGTTATATGTTGCCGAATGTTATCGGCAGCATGGGGGTCGCGCTTGCCTTTGGTATTCCCGGCGATCTCATCCAAATTGCCGGTTTAAGTATTTTTGGCATGGGGCTTCAACCACCGATTCCTTCCTTCGGGAATATGATTGCCCAAGCCGGTGAGAACATTCTCGGATTTCCGTGGTTGCTGTATTTCCCGGCAGGTATCTTTGCGATCACGCTGCTTTCCTTTCTATTTGTAGCAGACGGTCTCCAGGAAGCATTCAGTCCAAAGGGGGGCAATTGACATGAGCGAACCGTTGCTATCGATTGAGAATCTTCAAGTGAAGTTCTCCAGAAGTGAAGATGAGGTTTATGCCGTAAACAACGTCAGTTTTGCGATACATGAGAATGAAGCGTTAGGTATTGTTGGCGAAAGTGGCTCCGGGAAATCCGTCACCTTGATGTCATCGATCGGATTAATCCGCGAGAATGGAAAAATCACGTCAGGCAAGGCCCTTTTTCAAGGAAAAGACTTGCTCAAATTACGTCCTAAGCAATTGGAGGACATTCGGGGACGCGATATCGGCGTGGTGTTTCAGGACCCGATGACAAGTTTGAATCCGATTATGCGCATTGGCGATCAGATCATGGAAGCGATGCTGACCCATCAATATGCCAGCCGGAAGGAAGCATTTAATCGCACGATTCAACTTCTGCAGGAAATCGGCATTCCCGACCCGCACTCGCGGTTTAAGAGTTATCCTCATGAGTTTTCCGGAGGGATGCGCCAGCGGATCATGATTGCAATTGCTCTGGCTTGTGAGCCGCAACTGTTGATCGCAGATGAACCGACAACAGCGCTTGATGTTACGGTACAAATGCAAATTCTGGCTCTTCTTCAGGACCTGCGGAGAAAGCGCGGAATGAGCGTGGTTATTGTAACGCATGATTTCGGTTTGGCTACCAATTTTTGCGATAAGATCATCGTCATGTACGGTGGCCAAATTATGGAGGCGGCGAGTACGGATATGTTCATCCGTGAAGCTACGCACCCATACTCCATCGGATTAAAAGCCTCGATTATTGAAGTAGGTAACAAGGGAAAAGAAATATCGCCTATTCCAGGGGCAGCCAGAACGCTTACGGAGGCTCCGACGGGTTGCCCGTTTGCAGAACGCTGCCCGTTTAAAACGGAGCGTTGCCTAAACGAAGTGCCGGAGCTGCGTGCCTTTGGCATAGATCATTATATTGCCTGCCATCATGCCGAGGAGGTCGCTTCCTATGCCGTCTAATGCGCTGTTGCAAGTTGAGAATGTCTCCAAGACCTTTCGTGTCCAGGGAAAGAAGCTGCATGCGGTCGAGAATGTTTCATTTACCTTGGAAGCGGGCAAAACATTGGGAATCGTAGGTGAGAGCGGCTCCGGCAAATCAACATTAGGACGGATGGTACTCCGCTTAATCGAATCGGATAAGGGTAAAATCATTTTTGACGGCATGGATTTATCGCGTATCGGCAAAAAGGATCTGCGTGCATTGCGCCAGAACATGCAGATTATATTTCAGGATCCGAGAGCGAGCTTGAATCCGAGAATGTCGGTCGGAGATGCTATTGAAGACGCCATGGCGATTCATAAGATCGGTACGAAGGCAAGCCGTCGTGCGCGAGTCGTTGAATTGCTCTCGCGAGTCGGATTACCCGATGAAGTCCAATATGCTTATCCGCATGAATTATCCGGCGGACAGTTGCAACGGGTAGGGATCGCGCGGGCATTGTCATTGAATCCGAAGCTGATTATTTGCGATGAGCCGGTATCCGCCCTGGACGTATCCATTCAGGTACAGGTCATTCAACTGCTTCGTGAATTGCAGGAGGAATTCAACCTGACCTATATCTTCATTTCGCACAATTTAGCGGTGGTTGAGTACTTAAGCGACGAGATCGCCGTGCTTTACTTGGGAGAAGTGGTCGAGCAAGCGCCAGCGGATGAATTGTTCGAAAAACCGACTCATCCATATACGCAAGTATTGCTTAATTCCATCTTGAAGATTCCGGAGGCACCGGAGAATAAGCAGGAAATGCACTCGATTCAAGGCGAGATTCCGTCGCCGCTGAGTCCGCCGAGCGGGTGCACCTTCCATCCGCGTTGTCCCTTCGCCATGGATATATGCACAACCGCGAAACCGGAAAAGAAGACCGTTTCCGAAGGCCATCATGCCACTTGTCATTTGGTGAATTAGTCTCGAAATGAAGTTGTGTCGAAGAGCGGTTACCCTTGAATAAAGGGAACCGCTTTTTTCATGGGCTAGATGGAGGATCAAGATGATTTTTAGGATTGTAATCGAACTATTTCTATGATATATTACCAGCGTTACTTATTAAACATCTTTAATAAGTTTGGCTCATAGGAGGTGAGGGTGTGGATTCGACGCCAAAATCAATGAAGAAAGTTATTCTTTCGGGTATTCGTAAATCTCTTCTGGAGCTAGGAAGTGCAACAAAAGTGGAGCTTAGCGATAAATTAGAAATCAGCTTTCCCACCATCAGCAAGTTTCTGGCACAGATGGAGAAGGAGGGAGAGATCATCTCCGTTGGTTTGGATGAATCTAGCGGTGGAAGAAGAGCCAAGAGATATACATATAATACTGAGCATATGCTTGGCCTTGCGATTTTTCTGGAGGGGACGGAGACCCATTATACCGTTTTTAATTGCGTGGGAGAAGTCAAGGACCAAGGGAAGGCTCCCAGTGTATTAATTAAAGACGGTATCAATAGATTAACGAAGCTGATCGAACAAATCATTTCTGCTCATTCCTCAAAAATTAGTTCTATGGCCGTTGGGGTACCCGGTTCGGTCGATTCCGGCCGGATTTTTCATATCCCGGGATACGAACAGTTTCGAAATTTTGATCTGAAGAGATATTACGAGGATTATTTCTCATTACCTGTCGTTGTAGAAAATGATATGAATGCTGCGGTTCTTGGATTTCACCATAATCACGGAATTAAGGGAAATCCATCTCTTGTTTATTTGTATTCCGGACAAAATGGACCGGGCGCAGGATTTATGATCAATGGAGATGTGGTGCGAGGAAGTACGTTTTTTGCGGGAGAGGTTTCATACACTCCTCTGTACAATGATCGGAATTTTGGTCAGGCGCTTGAAAACGGAAGTAGTTCCAATAACGCAAGGATCACCGGGGGCGATCCGATAGACGCAATCGGCAGGTTAGTGGCCTCCTTTACAGCGATCATTAATCCGCATACGTTTATTTTTTGCAAAGATGAAGTGGAAGAAGCCATGTTAAGTAGAATTCATCAGGTTAGTTCCCAATACATTCCTTCCGAGCATCTTCCCAAGCTAACCATCAGTGACTGGAAGCAGGATTATTTAGATGGACTGCAAAGCCTTGGACTTCATCTTATGATAAATGAAACATCACAAATTGATTACAGCGAGGTTCAATGATGGCAACATTCCTATTAGTTATTATTTATTTGGCTTTTATCAGCCTTGGTTTACCCGATTCATTGCTGGGAGCGGCTTGGCCAGTTATGCAAACGGACCTTCGTGCCCCGCTTGAGACAGCCGGATACCTGTTTATGACCATTGCCGGCGGGACGAACAGCTCCAGGTTGGCTAGGGGGAAGATGCGTTAAGGGGTTTGGGCAGGTCCCGATACCGTTGT